>JALUQR010000139.1:0-9269 GCA_027017505.1 bacterium | reverse complement strand
CGCTGTCTTTTAAGGTTCTGCAGATGTTCCTTGAGTTTTGCCACCTCCTGGTGTGCCTGCTGGATGATGCGGTCTGCCTCGTGCTGGGCCTCTGCTATGACCAGGTCTGCCTCCTTTCTGGCACTCGTTTTGAGCTCTTCAACCATCTTCTGGGCTGTTGTTATGGTGTCCTTAAGAAGGGCCTCTCTTCGCTCGTGCTGGGCAAGTTTCTCCTTAAGTAGCTGTAGTTCTGCCTTCAGCCGTTCTATCTCCTTTGACGCCTCTGTGAGGGTATCAACACAGAGCTCTCTTAAGGTCTCAACATCCCTGCGATTGTATCCAAGAAGTGCCCTTCTCAGCTGAAACTCCTTGAGTTCTATAGGGGTTATACCCATCTGGTGACCTCCTTTTTAGAAGCCCTTTATACGGCTTGCCATATCAACTATGGTTGCCACAAGAAAGTTCTGAAGGAATATTATAATAAGCAGTACTATAAGGGGTGAGATGTCTATGCCACCCATGTATGGTAGCCTCTTTCTTATGGGGTAGAGGACAGGCTCTGTAGCATTGTAGAGAAACTGCACTATGGGATTATAGGGGTCGGGGTTCACCCAGGATATAATTGCCCTTATGATGATTATCCACATGTATATGGTGAGGGCCCAGGACAGTATTATTGCCAGAGCATTGAGCAGATGTGCAAGTACAAACACCCCTTTTCAGTCCTCCTCTGCGAGTTCTTCTGCCCGCCTTTTTGCACTCTCTATGGTCTTTAAGATTATATCCTTAAAACCCATCTTTTCAAGCACCTCAAGGCCTGCCACTGTGGTGCCTCCAGGGGAGGCAACCTTTTTTATGAGTTCTTCGGGTGAGCTATCGGTCTTTTTAAGCAGTCTTCCCGCCCCTGTTACGGTCTGTACTGCAAGGGCTCTTGCATCCTCTTCTGAAAGCCCGCCCCTTATGCCCGCCTCTATGAGGCCTGCTGTAAAGAGAAACACATAGGCAGGCCCGCTTCCGCTAAGGGCTGTAACAGTGTCAAGCAGTCTCTCCTCTTTTAGCTCCACCACAACGCCCACAGAGCCAAACAGCCTTTTGACAAGCTTTACATCTTCTTTTTTAACCCTGTCTTCTGCATACAGCCCTATGGCACCCTCTCTTATAAGTGCAGGTGTGTTTGGCATAACCCTTATGATGGGTGGATGGCTCTTGAGCCCGCACCCTGCAAGAACCGAGTGTATGGTATCTATGGTTCTGCCTGCCATAACAGACACCATGAGTTTGCTCTCATCCAGATGTTCGTATACATCCTCAAGCACCACCCTCATATCCTGTGGTTTCACTGTAAGCAGTATTATATCAGAGTTTGCCACGACCTCGTAGTTTTTATTGTATACGGTTATCTCGTATCTCTCTGCAAGTGAGACGAGCCTTTCCTTGAGTTTGTCCGAGGCAAAGATTCTTCCAGGGCTTACAAGCCCTGACTCTATGAAGCCCCTTATGAGGGCCTCTGCCATGTTGCCTGCTCCTATAAAGCCTATGTTTCGTTCTATGTCCATTGGTTTATCTGGATTTTTTCTTCTGTGGTCTTTCGCCGAATATGGCCCTGCCCACCCTTATGATGGTTGCCCCTTCTTCTATTGCAACCTCGAAGTCGTGGGACATACCCATGGAGAGCTCCTGCATGGATACACCTGGTATGTTGCGCCTCTTTATGCGCTCTGCAATGCGCCTGAGGGTTATATAATAGGGTCTTGAAAATTCAGGGTTTTCACTGTATGGAGGTATGGTCATAAGCCCCTTAAGGCGCAGGTTCTCAAGCCCTGCGATGGCCTCTGCAAGTCCCTCAACCTCTTCTATGTCCACGCCCGCCTTGGTCTTCTCCTTTGCTATGTTCACCTGTATGAGTATGTCTATGGGTTTTTGAGCCCTCTTGGAGAGCTCCTTTGCAAGGCCAAGGGAGTCAACGGTCTCTATCATGTGGAAGAGCTCCACAGCGTACTTGGCCTTGTTCTTCTGCAGATGCCCTATAAAGTGCCACTTGATGGGCTTTTTTTTGAGTTTCTCTATCTTTTCCCTGGCCTCCTGCACATAGTTCTCTCCAAATGTCCTTGCACCTGCGTCAAATGCCTCCTTTATGCATTTTAAATCAACACTTTTTGTTACAGCAACGAGGGTAATCTCTGCAGAGTCTCTGCCTGCCCTTCGTGCAGCCCTTTCCATTCTTCTTCTTACCTCTGCAAGATTCTCTGCAATTGTGTTTTTCATCCCTCAACCCCCGTTATTTTTGTTGGAGAGCCACCTGTTTTGGAGAATCAGGCATCTTGCAAGTTATAGCATATCCAGTGGCTAAATCCAAGAAAAATATTGAGATTTACCCAACTGGCCACTTTTAAAACAGGGCTATGAGGAACACCCCGCATACCATGAGCACACCACCTGTAAGCCTTGTGGCAAACTTCTCCTCACCGAACACAACTCTACCGTAGAGTATGCCAAAAAGAAGGCTTAACCGCTTTACCGCAATCATGTAGGCTGTGTTTGTAAGCACCACAGCTGAAAAGTGGGTTATCATCACCAGGGCTGTAAAAAAGCCTATGGGCAGGTATCCCGCAGGCCTTTTCACAACAGAGGGTAGACCACCCCTTTTAAGAAGCATTACTGTAAGAACCAGTGTAAGTATCAGGGGATAGAACAGTGCATAGAAAAGGGGGCTTGATGCAAGTGTTGCCATCTTTCCCAGGGTGGAGTTTATCCCGTAGATGAATGCCACAAGGAGCATGTATCTTGACCCGCGCTCTCTTAAGATGGCCCGTACAGGGGCCAGAAGCCCTGAGCTGAGTCTGTCTATATGAAGCATGTATGCACCCGTTGTTATAAGCAGAATGCCCCCGAGCCCGCCCCACGAGGGCACCTCACCGAGAAGAAAGAAGGCTATAACCAGGGTGAATGCAGGGGTGAAGGCAAGGAAGGGCAGTGTGAGGGACAGGGGCGATAGCTTTATGGCATGCACATAGAGCAAAAGGCCCGCAACCTCAAAGGGCATGAGCACGGAGATAATCTTTAGAAACTCCACATCAAGCCCTGGAAATGAGCCCGTAAGTAGCACCACAGAGAAGACAAACGGCAGTGCATAGCCCATCCTCACCCAGGCGAGCACAAAGGGGTCCTGGTCTTCTTTAAGAAGGGCCCTTTTTGTAAGTGTGTCAGCGGTTGCAGAGGAGAATGCGGTAACAAGTGTTAGATACAGCCATGTCATCCAGTGTGCCTCCCTGTAAGCTCGTAGGCTATGGCTCCCACTGCAAAAATAGAGGCTGTCTCTGTGCGCAGTATGGTTGCACCTGTGGAAACCGCCACATAGCCCAGCTCTTCTGCCCTCTGTAGCTCTCCCTGTGTGAACCCGCCCTCTGGGCCCACTACAAGAACTACCGAGGTAGCTGTGGTATCCCTTAAGACCTCCCTTATAAGGGGGCTTCTGTGATGCTCGGAGAGAATCAGCCCGAGGCCCACAGCCCTGAAAGAAGAAAGGGCAGAGTCAAAGGAGGTGATACCCTCCACACGGGGGATGGTTGGCCTTCTTGACTGCAGAGATGCCCTGAGTGCCCAGTCCTGCCAGCGATGACTCTTATCCTGCAAAAACTGCATTTCCTCCCTCTTTATGGACCTTTCAGACTCAAACGGCACGATACAGGACACACCGAGCTCTGTTGTCTTCTCTATTACAAGCTTCATCCTTTCACGCTGTGGAAGTGCCTGAAGGAGGTTTATCTTAAAGGATGGAAGCTCTGTGCCCATATCCTCGTAGACAAGAAGTTCTGCCTCATTGCTCTCAAGGCGAACACACCTTGCCCTGAAAAGCCTTCCACCTCTGTCAGTGACGGTGAGTGCAAGCCCCCTGCGGGGTTTCCACAGAAGAAGATTCTTAAGGGCACTGCCCCTTATGGTGTAGCTGTGGCCTGTCTTTACGGGTTCTTCTATGAGGATTCTGCCTGTCACTAAAGGGGATTTTATTTGCTTTATCCCCCTGTGTCAAACCAATTTGGCTTGACTGTAGAGTGTCTTGGGGTTAAATCTTTTAGTATGGAGAGAAACAGAAGGGCTGTAATACACATAGATATGGATGCATTTTTTGTTTCTGTGGAGCTTAAAAGAAGGGTTGAGCTCCGCGGTAAACCCGTCATAGTGGGTGGTGAGGGGGATCCCACAAAGAGGGGTGTGGTGTCCTCTGCGTCATACGAGGCAAGAAGGTTTGGTGTGCACTCTGGCATGCCACTGCGAAAGGCAAAAAGGCTGTGCCCCGAGGCGGTCTTTCTTCCACTGGACTTTGCCCTCTATGAGGAAGAGTCAGAAAGGTTCATGGCCATACTCAGGGAGTACACAGACCTTGTGGAAAGCTTTGGCCTTGATGAGGCATTCCTTGAGTTAAGATGTGCCCCTGGTGAAGACCCCTTTGAAAGGTCCATAGCAACAGCAAAGAGGATAAAGGAAAGGATAAGGGATGAGCTCTCCCTTACTGCAACCGCAGGGGTTGCCCCTAACAAGCTTCTTGCAAAGCTTGCAACAGAGCTTTCAAAGCCCGATGGGTTCATGGTCATAAGAGAGGAGGATGTCCACAGGGTCCTTAAGGACCTTCCTGTAAGAAAGCTCTGGGGCGTGGGCGAGAAGACAGAAAAGAGGCTTAAGTTTCTCGGCATACACACAGTGGGCGAGCTTGCCCGCACACCACTTCTACACCTTATAAGATACTTCGGAAGGGCACACGGCACCATGCTCTACGAATACTCAAGGGGAATAGACGATACCCCAGTTGTGCCCTTTCACGAGCCAAACTCCATGTCAAGGGAGGTAACATTTGAGAAGGACACAAGGGACATCCACTTTATAAAAGAGGTGCTCTATGAGCTTACAAAGGATGTTACCGAGAGACTGCGTGAGGAGGGCTACAGGGCAAGAACCTTCACCATAAAGATAAGATACTGGAACTTCAAGACCATAACACGCTCCCGAACGGTCTCAACCCCCACGGACTCTCTGAACGATATATGGACACAGGTGGCTGAACTCATGGACAGGGTGGATACCTCACAGCCTGTAAGGCTTGTGGGTGTTAAGACCTCAGGACTTGAAAAAAGGGGCGAGAGGAGTCTGCAGAAAGACCTGAACTATGGTTAGATTAATACAGGAAAGGAGGTTTTTGAAAGATTCCAATGTACACAACCGAGAGATTGAGAGAGCTTGACAAACTCTATGTGTGGCATCCCTTCACCAGGATGCGCGAATGGCTTGAGGGTGAGCCCCTCATAATAGAGAGGGCACAGGGAGTCTACCTTATAGACACAGAGGGAAGGCGTTACATAGACGGGGTTTCATCCCTGTGGGTTACAGTGCACGGACACAGAAAAAGAGAGCTCGATAGAGCCATAAGAGAACAGCTTAAAAAAGTTGCCCATTCCACCCTTCTCGGGCTTTCCAATGTGCCATCCATACTCCTTGCAGAAAGGCTCGTAAGGATTGCCCCGAAGGGGCTTACAAAGGTCTTCTACTCAGACAACGGCTCAACAGCTGTTGAAATAGCCCTGAAGCTTGCCTTCTACTACTGGCAGAAGAGGGGAAGACCTGAGAAAAAGAGGTTTCTGTCCTTCAGCGGGGCATACCACGGAGATACCATAGGCTCCATGAGCGTTGGTGAGATAGACCTCTTCGTTGAAAGATACAGACCCCTTCTTTTTCCATCCTACAGGGCGCCCTATCCCTACTGTTACAGGTGTCCTGTGGGTAGAACCTATCCAGAGTGCTCCCTTAAGTGCGTTGAGAGGCTTGAGGCAGTGCTTAAAAGGGCACACCGGAGGATTTCAGCCTGTATAATAGAGCCTGTGGTGCAGGGTGCAGGAGGCATGGTTGTGGCCCCCCAGGGGTTTTTAAGGGAGGTAAGAAGGCTTACAAAAAAATACAATGTACTGCTCATAGCAGATGAGGTTGCAACAGGGTTTGGCAGAACAGGCAGGATGTTTGCCTGCCAGTGGGAGGATGTAAGCCCGGATATACTCTGCCTTGCAAAGGGAATTACAGGCGGGTATCTGCCCCTTGCTGTGACCCTCACAACAGAGCCCATCTTCAGGGCACACCTGGGCACAAGGAAAAACCCCGATGCCTTCTACCACGGCCATACCTACACGGGCAACCCCCTTGCCTGCAGTGTTGCACTGGCAAACCTTGAGGTCTTTGAAAAAGAGAGGGTGCTCGATAGAATCCAGCCCGTTGTGGAGCTTTTTTCATCCATTCTTGAGGGGTTCAGGGAACTCAGGCATGTTGGCGATGTGAGATACAGGGGGCTTATGGCAGGCATAGAGCTTGTAGAAGACAGGCAAACAAAAAAGCCCTACAGGGCTGACCTGAGGATGGGCTGGCGTGTGTGCATGAACGCAAGAAAGAGGGGTGTGGTGGTGCGCCCTCTGGGAGATACCATAGTGGTTATGCCACCGCTGAGTATAAAGAAGAGGGAGCTTAAAAGGCTTCTTTCAGCCATATACGAGTCCATACGGGAGGTTACAGAGGGTGCCTGAAGGCAGGGGTGTGTTCATAACCGCAACGGATACATCCTGTGGGAAGACCCTTCTGGGGGTGTTGCTTGCAAGGGTGTTCAGAGAGCGCGGGCTTAAGGTGGGTGTTATGAAGCCTGTGGAAACAGGCTGTCTGCTCGAAGGGGGTGTGCCCACACCTGTGGATGCACTGAGACTCATGGAAGCATCGGGCTTTACCGCACCACTTGATGTGGTAAACCCCTACAGGTTCAAAGAGCCCCTTGCACCCACAGTTGCAGCAGGGCTCAATGGTGTGAGAATAGAGCCAGAAAAGATTGTGGCCTGTTTTGAGAGCATACAGCACCTTTCAGATATAACCATAGTTGAGGGTGCAGGTGGCATTGCTGTGCCCCTCTGTGAGGGGCTTACCATGGGCGGGCTTGCAAAAATGCTGGGTTTGAGCACAGTCGTGGTTGTGCCCCAGAGGCTCGGGTGTATAAACCATACGGTGCTCACCCTGAGGTATGCAGAATCCCTGGGGCTGTGTGTAAAGGGTGTGGTCTTAAACCATCTGGAAAAAGAAGAGGACGAAAGCGTGCCCCACAACAGAAGAGAGCTTGAAAGACTGGGTGTAAAAATCATCGGGGAGCTTCCCCACATAAGTGGCAGCACGCTCCCCGATGAGGTCTACACCATAGCAACCTTTCTTATTTAAGGATTTGCCCTCTGTGCCTTCGTGTAGTTGAGCTTGCCTCCTGCCTTGAGTATCTCTATCTGGCGTTCTGTCAGGTTGTGGTTGAGCTTGAGTTCAGTTGCCTTTGTGTGGTTTTTAAGTATCACCGGTCTGTCAGGGGCGAGCTCATCGAGCCCCACAAGCTCAAGGTGGTCTCCCTCGTCTATGTGGTTATAGTCTGCAGGGTCGCTGAACACCAGTGGCAGGATTCCAAAGTTTATAAGATTGTCCCTGTGGATACGGGCGAAGCTCTTTGCAATAACCGCCTTTATGCCCAGATACATGGGGCACAGGGCTGCGTGCTCGCGGGATGAACCCTGCCCGTAGTTCTCTCCACCCACGACGAATCCTCCACCTGCAGACTTTGCCTTTTCGTGAAACTTCTCGTCTATAACAGAGAACACGCTTTCCGCATACTTTGGCACATTACTGCGGTATTTTAGCCATGAGCCCGCAGGGGTTATGTGGTCTGTGGTTATGTTGTCTCCGAGTTTTATGAGCACCTTGCCCTCAAGGGTTGCTGGCAGGGGCTCCTTTATGGGAAGGGGCTTTATGTTTGGACCCCTTATGACCTCCACTGTTGATGGGTCTTCAGCAGGTGGAAGTATCATGGAGTCATCCACTATGAACTCCTTTGGTGTTTCCACCTGTGGTGGGTCGCCGAGCACTCTCGGGTCTCTTATCTCTCCGTATATGGCGCATGCAACCGCAACCTCCGGGCTTGCAAGGTATACCTTTGCAGACTTTGTACCGCTTCTGCCCTCGAAGTTACGGTTGAATGTCCTTACAGAGACCGCATCAGATGGTGGAGACTGTCCCATACCTATGCATGGACCACAGGTGGCCTCAAGTATCCTGGCACCTGCCTCTATGAGGGTTGCAAGCCCGTTTGCATGGGCTATCATGTCGAGAACCTGACGCGAGCCAGGAGAAACGGTCATGCTCACATCAGGATGCACCCGATGGCCCCTTTTGAAGACCTCTGCAACGAGCATGAGGTCGCGATAGGAGGAGTTTGTACAGCTTCCTATGCAGACCTGATCCACCTTAAGCCCCTCGATGTCCCTGACCCTGCACACATTGTCAGGGCTGTGGGGCTGTGCAATAAGGGGCTCGAGCTCATCAAGGTTTATCTCTATAACCTCATCATACTCTGCATCGGGATCGGGCAGGAGTTCCACCCACTGGTCTTCCCTTTTCTGTGCACGCATGAACTCACGGGTTATCTCATCGCTGGGAAATATGGATGTGGTTGCACCGAGCTCTGCACCCATGTTGGTTATGGTTGCACGCTCGGGCACACTGAGTGTCTTTATGCCCTCGCCACCGTACTCAAAGACCTTTCCAACACCACCCTTGACGGTAAGCCTTCTTAAAAGCTCAAGGATTATGTCCTTTGCGGAGACCCACGGGCGAAGCCTGCCAGAGAGTTTCACAAGCACCACCTTTGGATAGATAAGATTGAACGGCCCACCACCCATTGCCACTGCCACATCAAGCCCTCCTGCACCTATGGCGAGCATGCCAAGCCCCCCACAGGTGGGTGTGTGGCTGTCAGAGCCGAGCATGGTCTTGCCAGGTACTGCGAATCTTTCAAGGTGCACCTGGTGGCATATACCGTTGCCTGCCTTTGAAAAGTATATGCCGTACTTTTTTGCCACACTCTGCAGGAACCTGTGGTCATCAGCGTTCTCATAACCCCCGTACTGAAGGGTGTTGTGGTCCACATAGCTTACGGAAAGCTCTGTTTTGACCCTGTCCACACCCATTGCCTCAAACTGCAGATAGGCCATGGTGCCTGTGGCATCCTGGGTTATGGTCTGGTCAATGCGTATGCTCACCTCCTCACCAGGTACGGGCCTGCCAGAGACAAGATGGCTTTCTATAATCTTCTGTGTTATGTTCTTACCCACCGTCCTCTTCCTCCTTTTTTAAGGGATTGTTTGTAAGATTCCTCACAAAGAGACTTTAAAGAATACAAAAAAAAGCCTGCCTTGTCAACGAAGAAGGTCTCCTCAGTGCCAGCACCAACATTAAGT
>JALUQR010000138.1 GCA_027017505.1 bacterium | reverse complement strand
CTCCTCACCCATGTAGACCACGCACTCAAGACCAAACATTGCAGACACCGTGGCCGTTGCCACCCCGTGCTGGCCTGCACCTGTCTCTGCAATAATACGGCTTTTTTTCATCCGCCTTGCAAGAAGGATCTGCCCCATGGTGTTGTTTATCTTGTGTGCACCTGTATGGCACAGGTCCTCCCTTTTAAGGTATATCCTTGCTCCACCGAGCCTTTCAGTAAGGTTTCTTGCAAAGTAAAGCGGGGTGGGTCTGCCCACATAGTAGCGCAGATAATGGTCAAGCTCCTCTCTGAACCCCCTGTCGTTTCTGTATCTAAGGTATGCGTCCTCAAGCTCCATGACAGCGGGCATGAGCGTCTCTGATATGTATCTTCCTCCATAGGTGCCAAAGTGGCCTGTTCTGTCTGGAAGCCCTCTGTGTGGTTTCATATCCACAGCTCTCCTTTTTATCTTTCCTTTAACTGTATTGCCTCATATCTTCTTATACTTTCGATAAATGCCCTGACCTTCTGCGGGTCCTTTCTTCCTGGTTCTTTTTCCACACCTGTTGATACATCCACCCCGTAGGGCTCAACCAGCTTTATTGCGTCAACCACATTCTCTGGTGTGAGTCCTCCTGAGAGTATCACCCTTCCGTGTGGTTTGGCCTTAAGGGCGAGCCTCCAGTCAAAGCATCTGCCAGTGCCTCCGTAGGCAGACTCAACCCTGGCGTCCAGAAGAAAGGCACTTACAAGCCCGCGGTAGTCCTCCATGGGCTTAAGGTCCTGAACACTTCCTATCCTTATGGCCTTAACAGGCCTGAACTGTGAAAGCAGTCTGCATACAGAGGGTTTCTCATTGCCGTGTAGCTGTATGCAGTCAAGCCCCACCCTGCGGGCTATATTCACCATATTATCGTAAGACTCGTCTACGAACACACCCACAACGGTAACAAGCGGGGGTAGCACGCATGTAATATCCACTGCCACATCTGGTGGTACGAACCTGGGGCTATCCCTGTAGAAGACAAACCCGATGGCATCCGCACCACTGTGAACACACATAAGTGCGTCTTCTCTGCTGGTAATACCGCATATCTTTATGCGTGTGTTCATCCTGCAAGTTCTCTGAACTTTCTCTCTATGTCTTTTTCCCGCATGAACGCCTCGCCCACAAGGAAGGCATCCACACCACAGGCCCTAAGCCTTCTTATATCCTCCTTGTTCTGTATGCCACTTTCACTTACAACCACAATACCATCTGGTATGTGTTTTACAAGCTCAATGGTTACCGCCGTGTCTGTACGGAATGTCTCAAGGTCACGGTTGTTTATGCCAATTATTGTGGTATCTGTTGAGAGTGCGGTCTCAAGCTCTCCTCTGGTGTGCACCTCAACGAGGGTCTCCATACCAAGCTCCCTTGCAAGCCTTACAAATCCCCTGAGTTTTTCGGGTGAAAGAATCCTCACTATAAGGAGCACACAGTCTGCCCCGAGTAGCCTTGATTCATAGAGCTGGTATTCATCTATTATGAAGTCCTTTCTGAGCACAGGAAGCCCCACAGCCTCTTTGACCGCTCCTATATATTCAGGTGTACCAAGAAAGTAGTTCTTCTCTGTGAGAACAGACAGTGCCTTTGCCCCTGCCCGCTCGTAGATTCGGGCTATCTTAACAGGGTCGAAATCCTGCCTTATGATACCCCGCGAGGGGCTTGCCTTCTTTATCTCCGCTATTATGTTTACACCCTCTTCTTTAAGGGGTGTTGTAAAGTCCCTTACCCTGGAAGACCTCTTTTCAGCTTCTCTTTTGAGCTCTTCAGGGGGCCTGAGGGTCTTGAGGGTTTCAACCTCTTCTCTCTTTTTTTCAACTATCTCTTCAAGTATCATCTTCAGGTCTTACTTCTCTGTGGTCTTTTCCCTCAGGGCCTTAAGTTTCTCAAGAGCCCTACCGCTGTCTATGGACTCTTCTGCAAGCCCTATTGCATCTTTAAGGGTGCTGGCCTTACCTGCCACAACAATGCCTGCCCCTGCATTGAGCACCACCACATCCCTTTTTGGTCCCCTTTTGCCCCTGAGTATATCCAGTATTATCTCTGCATTCTCCTCTGGCGAGCCACCTTTGAGTTCTTCTGGCTCACACCTTTTGAATCCAAACTCTTCGGGCTCTATGTGATATGTCCTTATGGAGCCATCTTTGAGTTCTGTAACCTTTGTGCGGGTGGTAAGGGTTATCTCATCAAGTCCGTCCTCACCGTGCACCACCATTGCGTGTTTTGTGCCAAGCCTTGCGAGCACCTTTGCGAGCATGTCTGTGAGAATCTCATCATAAACACCAATGAGCTGATACTTTGTGCCCGCAGGGTTTGTAAGCGGGCCAAGCATATTGAACACAGTTCTTATACCTATCTCCCTTCTCACAGGGGTTGCATACTTCATTGCTCCGTGCAGAAGCGGGGCAAAGAGAAACCCTATGCCCACATCCCTGAGGCATTCCTCCACCCTGTTTACCTCAACCTCTATGTTCACCCCAAGTGCCCTCAGCACATCCGCACTGCCACTTTTTGACGATACAGACCTGTTTCCATGCTTTGCCACTGTTATGCCACAGCCAGCAACAACGAAGGCAGACGCAGTGGATATGTTAAATGTCATTGCCTCATCTCCACCTGTGCCACATGTATCTATGGTGTGTTCGTCAGGGGTGCGTATGAATGTTGCCTTTTTTCGCATCACCCTTACCGCCCCTGTTATCTCTTCCACGGTCTCACCCTTCATCCTCAGGGCTGTAAGAAATGAGCCTATCTGTGCGGGTGTTGCAAGCCCGCTGGTTATCTCCTCCATCACCTGGACCATCTCCTCTTCTGTAAGGTCAGCCCCTTTTACAACCTTTGCAATGGCCTCCTTTACGGTCATATGCTGAACCTCCCTTTAAAGGGTTAAAAAGTTCTCAAGCAGTCTTTTACCAACCCCTGTAAGGATGGATTCAGGATGAAACTGCACCCCCTCGAGTGCAAATTCCCTGTGTCTGATGCCCATGACTTCATCGTCATCTGTCCATGCGGTTATCTTCAGGCAGGACGGAAGGCTTTCTTTTTTTATCACCAGCGAATGGTATCTTGTTGCCTCAAAGGGGTTGGGCAGGCCTCTGAATATGGTCTTTCCATCGTGGTGTATCATGGATGTCTTTCCATGCATGAGTCTTTTGGCCCTCACTATCTCTGCACCGAAGGCATATCCTATGGACTGATGTCCCAGGCACACGCCCAGTATGGGAAGCCTTCCTGCAAACTCCTTTATTACGAGAACCGATATGCCTGCCTTTGTGGGGTCACATGGGCCAGGGGAAATAACGATACGCTCTGGTGCAAGCCTTCTTATGTCATCGAGGCTTACCTCGTCGTTTCTTCTTACCACCACCTCTTCGCCCATCTCGAGCAGATACTGCACAAGGTTGTATGTGAAGGAATCGTAGTTGTCTATCATGAGTATCATCTGTTTCTGCACCCCCTTCAGTCGAGCCCCTGGGTGGCAAGCTCCACCGCCTTTAAGACCGCCTTTGCCTTGTTTACAGTCTCCTCGTATTCTCTTTCGGGCACGGAGTCTGCAACCACACCTGCACCTGCCTGCACATACACCGAGGTGTCCTTTATGAGCACTGTCCTTATGGTTATGCACATATCCATGTTACCCTGAAACCCCATGTATCCCACAGCCCCTCCGTAGACACCCCTTTTGTGGGGCTCTATCTCCTCTATGATTTCCATTGCCCTTATCTTTGGTGCACCTGTAAGTGTGCCTGCAGGGAAACACGCCCTGAGGGCATCTATTGCATCAAGGCCCTGTTTGAGCCTGCCCTCCACATTGGACACTATGTGCATAACCTGTGAGTAACGCTCAACCACCATGAATTCGTTCACCCTCACGGTGCCTGCCTCAGAGACCCTGCCCACATCGTTTCTTCCCAGGTCCACAAGCATCACATGCTCTGCCCTCTCCTTCGGGTCTGAAAGGAGCTCCTTCTCAAGCCTTCTGTCCTCCTGCGGGTCTCTGCCCCTTCTTCTTGTGCCCGCAATGGGCCTTACAGTAACCCTGCCATCCTCAACCCTTACAAGTATCTCTGGCGAGGAGCCCGCAAGCTCCACCTGAGATGTCCTTAAAAAGAACATGTACGGAGATGGATTTGTTATCCTCAGTGCCCTGTATATGTCAAAGGATGATGCCCTCTTTTCGGTCTCAAACCTCTGGGATATAACTGTCTGGATAACATCGCCTGCCCTTATGTATTCCCTGACCCTTTCAACAGCACCGAGGAAGTCCTCCTTCCTGAAGTTTGAGCTCACAGGTGCCATCTTCTGTGCGGTGGTTTCAGACACTTTCACTGTACCCTCTTTGAGTCTTTTTAAAAGCCTCTCTATCTTTTCCGTTGCGTCTCTGTAGACCTCCTCGGGCTTTCTGCCGTCTTCTATGAAGGCATTGCAGATTATCTTTACAGTGTGCTCCACATTGTCAAAAACCACCAGAGTGTCTGTAATCATAAAGGAGAAGTCGTATATGTCCATATCCCTTTCTGCTCTATCTGGCAGTTCCTCTATGTACCTTACCATATCGTAGCTCAGGTATCCTATGGCTCCGCCGAAGAACCTGGGCACGCCTTCTGGCACTGCGGGGTTGAATCTTTTCATATAGTCCCTGAGCACTGTAAAGGGGTCCTGGTATTCAACCCTTACATCGCCTTTTTCTATTATCTCGACGGCACCGTTCTTGCCCCTTATTATTGCCCTGGGCTCAACCCCTATGAAGCTGTATCTGCCCCATCTTTCACCAGCGTCCACGCTTTCAAGAAGGAATGCCTCTCTGCCATCATCGAGCTTAAGGAATGCAGACACAGGGGTCTCTGTGTCTGCTATGACCTCGTAGCAGACTGGAATGAGATTACATCCCACCGAAAGTTTCAGGAATTCTTTAAGCCCTGGTGTGAACTCCTTCATACCAGCCTTACATTGCCCTTTCTTTAAGAAGCTCTTCTAAGAAGCCCTCTGGGCTATCTATGAATATTCCTGTTTTTCTGGCGTCTTTCTCGCAGAATCTTCTTCTCCCCACATCTTTCTCTGGTGGTCCTGTGGATATGGCAAATGGTACGGGCTCAGGGGTATGGGTTCTCAGGCGTATCGGGGTGGGATGGTCTGCAAGCACTGCCAGTTTTACCTCTCCGAACCCTTCAAGCCCCTCGAGCACCCTGCGGACCACCCTTTTATCGAAGTCCTCTATGGCCTTGAGTTTCTTCTCAAGGCTACCCTCGTGGCCTGCCTCATCAGGTGCTTCCACATGCACGCAGACAAGGTCCTTTGTTTTGAGTGCGGTAAGGGCACTGTCTGCCTTGCCCTCGTAGTTGGTGTCAATATAGCCTGTTGCCCCTGGAACATTTATGACCTCAAGCCCTGCAAGAACACCTATGCCCTTTACGAGGTCTACCGCTGATATTACCGCCCCGCTGATGCCGAACCTCTCCTGAAGCGTGGGCATTGCAGGACTTCTTCCACCACCCCAGAGCCATATGGAATCTGCGGTGGGTCTGCCTGCCTTCCTGCGGGCAATGTTTACGGGATGCTCTCTGAGTATCTTTCTTGAAAGCTCCATGAGCTCTTTAAGCCTTTCTGCACCCTCGCCACTGGGCAGATGCTCCTCTATGGGGCTACCCATTATGTCGTGTGGCGGGGTGGTCTTTATCCCGTCCTTTCCACCGTGCCACACCATGATGTGTCTGTAGGACTTGCCAGTGTAGAATCTTACCCCCAGGGATGAAAGCGTCTGGTTAAGTGTGTCTATAATGGCCTCTGCCTCTTCTGTTGATATGTGGCCTGCGCTGTAGTCCTCCATGAGGAGTGTCTCGTTCTCTTTAAGGGTTACAAGGTTGCATCTCATGGCAACATCGTCTTTACCAAGCTCGATTCCCAGGCTTACTGCCTCAAGCGGGGCCCTGCCCGTGTAGTATCTCTGGGGTGGGTAGCCGAATATACTCAGTGCTGCCACATCGCTTCCAGGTGGAAACCCATCGGGTATGGTCTTAAAGAGCCCCAGTCTGCCCGCCCCTGCGATTCTATCCATGTTCGGTGTGTGGGCGTATTCAAGCGGGGTCTTTCCGCCACACTCCTTAAGTGGTTCATCTGCCATACCATCGCCTATGAGTATAAGGTACTTCATAATCCAAGTGCCTTTATGATTTCCCTCATCTCAGGGTTTACCTTTCTGGGTTTTACCGAGATACTCGTTGCGGTATCAGGGTCTTTAAGCCCGTGCCCTGTAAGGGTGCATACCACCGTGTCTCCGTCCTTAAGGAGGCCCTCTTTTTTAAGCTTTATAAGCCCTGCAAGTGAGGCAGCTGAAGCGGGCTCGCAGAATATGCCCTCCCTTGAGGCAACAAGCCTGTAGGCACGGAGTATCTCATCATCTGAGACCATGTCTATTCTTCCCCCGCTTTCTTCCTTTGCCCTGAGGGCACTCTTCCAGCTTGCGGGGTTACCTATCCTTATGGCGGATGCCACTGTTTCTGGTTCTTCCACCACATGTCCCCTCACAATGGGTGCTGCGCCCTCTGCCTGGAAGCCCATCATCCGTGGCAGACTCTGTATGTAGCCCTTTTCCCTGTACTCCTTGTATCCCATCCAGTAGGCGGTGATATTGCCTGCATTGCCCACGGGCAGACAGTGATAGGTTGGGGCATATCCCAGGTGTTCGCATACCTCGAAGGCTGCGGTCTTCTGCCCCTCGAGCCTGTAGGGATTGAGCGAGTTCACCATGGTCACGGGATAGTTACTTGTAATCTCCTTTACTATGCCCAGTGCGTCATCGAAGCTACCCCTTACCTGGAGCACCACTGCTCCGTGCATTATGGCCTGCAGAAGTTTGCCCAGTGCTATTGAGCCCTCTGGCACGAGCACATAGGCCTTAAGGCCTGCCCTTGATGCATAGGCAGCTGCGGACGCAGAAGTGTTACCCGTTGACGCACATATCACAGCCCGTGCGCCCTCCTCCTTGGCCTTGGAGACCGCAAGGGTCATTCCCCTGTCCTTGAAAGAACCCGTGGGATTCAGCCCCTCAAACTTAAAGAGCAACCTTACATTGCCAACCACATCCTTGAGATTCTCCGCCTCTATAAGAGGGGTGTTACCCTCAAGAAGGGTAACCACCGCATCCTCCCTTACAGGTGGAAGATGCTCCCTGAACTCCCTTATGACACCATGCCACAGACCTTTCCTAAGTATCCTCACCGCTGGACTCCTCTATGCGAATGTATACTGGTTTTGCAGTCACCACATCGAGCTTTTCTATCTCCTGAAGGGCCTTTCTGAGTTCCTTCTCCCTTGCATGATGGGTTATTATAACCAGTGGCACCGCACCTCCTATGTCTCTGCCCTTCTGTATGACCGATGCTATGCTTATATTGTGTGCCCCGAACACCCCTGATATTCTGGAAAGCACACCTGGCCTGTCTATTGCGGAAAACCTGAGGTAATAGGGCACCTCTATGGTCTCCATGGGTCTTATCTCAAGCTGTTTCATACCATTCTGTATGTAGCCCAGTGGAGGCACCCTTGCGGAAACTCCCCTTGTTATGTTTCTTGCAATGTCCATTATGTCAGATACCACCGCACTTGCGGTGGGCATCATTCCGGCACCCATCCCGTAGAGCATCACGGAACCCACTGCATTGCCGTATATGTGCACCGCGTTGTAAACACCACCCACTGTTGAAAGAGGATGTCCCGTTGGTATCATCGTGGGATGCACCCTTGCTGAAACCCTGTCATCCTCACACTTTGCAATCGCAAGAAGCTTTATCCTGTAGCCAAGCTCCCTTGCAAACTCCACATCGAGCTCTGTAATGTGGCTTATACCCTCGGTGTATATATCCGCAAGGTCTATCCATGTGCCAAAGGCTATGTTCACAAGTATTGCAAGCTTGTGTGCGGTGTCTATGCCCTCTATGTCATAGGTGGGGTCTGCCTCTGCGTAGCCCTTCCTCTGGGCTTCCTTAAGGACATCCTCGAACCTGCCACCCTCCTCGGTCATCCTGGTAAGGATGTAGTTTGCGGTGCCGTTTATTATGCCGGTGATACCCTCGATTCTGTTTGCACAGAGCCCCTCTTTGAGTGCCCTTATAACGGGTATGCCACCGCCAACACTTGCCTCAAAGCCCACATCCACACCCATCTGTGTGGCAAGCCCGAAGACCTCTCTGCCGTACTCACTCAAAAGTGCCTTGTTTGCGGTTACCACATGCTTGCCCTCTCTTATGGCCATAAGGACAAACTCCCTTGCACTCTCGGTGCCTCCAACAAGCTCCACCACTATGGATACATCAGGGTCTCTGATTACCTCCTCTGCACTGGTTGTAAGAATCAGGGGGTCTACCTCAACCGCTCTTTTCTTTGTCCTGTCCCTGCAGGCAATCCTTTTTATAACCAGCTCCACACCGAGCCTTTCCCTTATAACCGCCCTGTTTTCCTCGAGCACCTTTACCACACCGGTGCCCACTGTGCCAAACCCTATAAGCCCGAGCCCTATTTTTTCCATACCTTTATCCCTTATATTTTTTTCTATACTCTGGCCCTTTCGAATGCCCTTTTTATACCCCTTGCTGCCTGTCTTATGCGCTGTTCGTTTTCAACCAGTGCAAGCCTTACATACTCATCGCCATACTCGCCGAACCCTATGCCAGGGGATACTGCAACCTTTGCCTCTTTCAGCAGGAACTTTGAGAACTCAAGTGAGCCCATCTTTCTTAACTCCTCTGGTATCCTTGCCCACACGAACATGGTTGCCCTGGGTTTTTCAATCTGCCAGCCTGCCTTTGCAAAGCTTTCTATGAGGACATCCCTTCTTTTTCTGTATGTCTCCCGTATTTTTTCGACGCAGTCCTGCGGGCCGTTCAGTGCTATTATGGATGCAATCTGTACGGGCTGGAACATGCCGTAGTCAAGATAGCTCTTTATCCTTGTGAGTGCATCTATCATCTTTCTGTTTCCCACTGCAAAGCCCACCCGCCAGCCAGGCATGTTGTAGCTCTTTGATAGGCTGAAAAACTCCACCCCCACATCCTTTGCCCCGGGGGCCTGAAGAAGGCTCGGGGCCATGTAGCCATCGAACACTATGTCAGCATACGCCAGATCGTGTATGACCATCATCTCATGCTCCCTTGCAAAGTCCACCACCTTCTCGAAAAACTCCAGCTCCACCACCTCGGTCGTTGGGTTGTGCGGAAAGTTCAGTATGAGAAGTTTTGGCCTTGGCCACACCTCCTTGGTTGCCCTCTGTAGCTCTTCAAAGAAGTCAACACCAGGCACAAGGGGCACACTTCTTATATCCCCGCCTGCTATTATCACCGAGTAGGCATGTATTGGATATGTGGGGTTTGGAACCAGCACCACATCTCCAGGCCCTATCATCGCCAGCACAAGGTGTGCAAGTCCCTCCTTTGAGCCTATGGTGGCTATTGCCTCGCTCTCAGGGTCTATCTCCACATCGTATCTGCGCCTGTACCAGTCTGCTATGGCAAGCCTCAGCTTGTATATGCCCCTTGACAGAGAATACCTGTGGTTGCGTGGATTCTGTACAGCCTCAACCAGCTTATCCACTATGTGTTTTGGTGTGGGCTGGTCAGGGTTGCCCATGCCAAGGTCTATTATGTCCTCACCACGCCTTCTTGCCTGGGTTCTGAGCTCTGTAACTATGTTGAACACATAGGGTGGTAGCCTTTTTATCCTGTGAAAGTCCTCCATCAGATGCGATAGACCTCCTCTGCGTTGTAAGAGCTTCTCACAAATGGCCCGCTGTAGACATGCCTTATACCGCAGGCCCTTCCATACAGCTCGTACTCCCTGAAGAGCTCTGGCGGGACAAACTCCTGCACCTTAAGGTTATCCCTTCCTGGCCTCAGATACTGACCTATGGTAAGGGCTGTGCACCCTGTCAGAGATAGCTCTCTTATAAGCTCCTTTACCTCCTCAACATCTTCACCAAGCCCCACCATTATACCTGACTTTGTAAAGAGCCCGCGTGATGATGCCTCCTCAAGCACACGAAGAGACCTCAGGTAGTCTGCCCCTGGTCTTACAACGGGATACAGTCTTTTTACTGTCTCAAGGTTGTGGTTGAACACATCCGGACTTTCACCGAGCACCATTTCCAGTGAAGAGGGGTTTCCACCAAAGTCAGGGGTGAGGACCTCCACCGTAACCCCAGGGTTGTGTCTTCTTACCGCCCTTATGGTTCTTACAAACTGCAGGGCTCCTCCATCTGCAAGGTCATCCCTCGTTACAGAGGTTATCACCACATGCTTAAGCCCGAGCTCCTTTACTGCAAGGGCTATGTTCTCTGGCTCCTTGGGGTCAGGAGCCAGTGGTATTCTGTGTTTTTCCACACTGCAGAAACCACACCTTCTTGTGCACACATCGCCGAGTATCATGAATGTTGCGGTGGGCTTTGCAAAACACTCGCCTATGTTGGGACACCTTGCCTCCTCACACACCGTGTGAAGCCCCCTCTGTCTGAGAACAGACTTCACCCTGTGCAACTCAGAGGGCCTTCCCAGGGGCTTCTTCAGATAAACGGGCAATCTTGCCATGGTTTCTGTAAACCTCTATTCCACCATAGATGTGGATTTCAATTAA
>JALUQR010000137.1:5120-10711 GCA_027017505.1 bacterium | reverse complement strand
GTAGGGCTTGAGGCCCAAGCCCTACAGGGGTAGTGTGGGCAAGCTCACCATAGGGGTGGGAAGAAACCTCGACGATGTGGGTATAACAGAGGAAGAGGCACTGTATCTACTCAAGAACGATATACGAAGAACCCTTAAGTTTCTTCGCACAATGCTACCCTTCTGGGACGAGCTCACTGAGACAAGAAAGACCGCCCTTGCGGATATGTGCTTTAACCTCGGGCCAAAGGGGTTTCTTTCGTTCAAAAAGATGCTCAAGGCACTCAGTGAGGGGGACTACGAAAGGGCAAGTAGAGAGATGCTCGATAGCAAATGGGCAAGACAGGTGGGTAGAAGAGCAGAAGAACTCGCAGAGATGATGAGGGATGAACCATAACGGCGTTGAGATAGCAAGGATAAGACTTCATGTGATGAAACTGCCAGACGAGGTGCGCAGGTCCCTGGGTGGTAATATAAGGGACTCGTTACAGTTCATCCTTGCCTGCATAGAGGAAAAAAGGCTTGAGGATGCAAAGGATGAAGTTTTTGCTCTAAGAGAGACCCTGAGAAGATTTGGATTGTAAGCACCATGAAGATTGGCCTGTGTCAGAATAGTGTGGATGGTTCTACTTACAGCCATGCTCCATCAGGCAGAGGTGTACAGGATAGTCAAAACCCTGCCAATCCACTGCGGGGTAATAATGTTCGTTGAAGAAGAGGTATCAAAGGAAAGGTATGTGATGATACCCTCTCTCGTTAATAAGACCATCGCTGACAGGATTATGCAAGGGTTTGATGTGGAGTATAGCTTTGAAAGGGAAGAGAGAGGTTATTACTGGTACAGGGTCTTTGGAGGTGATGGGAGATGAATCCACTTAAGACAGTCCTTGACGGCACCCTCGGCAGAGTCATAGACAAACTCACAGATCACTTTCTGCCTGCAAAATTAAGCGAAAAGGAACGGGAGGAGTTCAGGCTTAAGGCAAGGGAACTTGTAGTTAAGGAGGTTGAACAGGACATAAGGGTAATAGAAGCAGTAAACCAGACCATGCAGGCTGAAGCCCGTAGTGAACACTGGCTACAGTGGAGCTGGAGGCCCATAGTGGGGCTTACCTTCAGTGCGGTAATAATCAATAACTACATACTGATTCCTCTTCTTGCGGTCTTTGGTCTTGAGGGTCCAGAGTTTACGATTCCACAGGAGTTGTGGAGTGCCATGCTCGTTGTGCTCGGTGTTTCAGCAGGCACCCGTGGGCTGGAGAAGTGGCAGAGGGCCAAGAACAGGGGATAGGCAACCCTTATGTCCCCAGGAACACCCATAAAAACCCACAGGCACAGAATACCAACACAAACCCATCATTGACCACGACCCCGCCCGTGTGTATAATCATATAGCATGAACACCCTCTACCCCATGGGAAAACTCCTGATAATACTGGGACTGATTATAGCAGGGCTGGGTCTGCTCCTTACACTTGCCCCAAAGATACCCTACCTGGGCAGACTCCCGGGAGATATATACTACAAAAGGGATAACTTTGTGTTCTACTTCCCTCTGGGAACATCCATACTCATAAGTGTTATACTCTCGCTCCTTCTGTACCTCCTTACGAGAAGATAAAACTGTTGTAAAAATGAGAATTGGCTGGAAAAAATGTTGTTTTTTTGATACATTGTGTGATGTGGGGCTTTTGTCAGCTGGTCTGTAAGTGCTTTGTTTTACTGGAAAAATACATTATGGTACGGCTCTTGCATAGAGAAAATCAGTGTTATGGTATGTCAAACCACTGTAAATAAGGTTATAGAGTTTGGTGGCAGGGGGCTTCACACTGGTTCCAGTGTGAGGGTGAGGATTCTGCCCTCTGAGGAGAACTCTGGCATATGTTTTGTAAGGAAGGACCTTAAGGGAGCCCCTGTTATACCCGCAACAGTTGAGAATGTGGTGGACACCTGTTATGCGACCACCATAGGTGTGGGCAGTGCGCGGGTGGCCACTGTGGAGCACCTTATGGCAGCCTTTTATGCCCTTGGTGTGGACAATGCGGTGGTTGAGGTGTGGGGGCCAGAGCTTCCCATACTTGATGGCAGTGCGGGTATGTTCGTTGAGTTCATAGAGAGGGCAGGCACAAGAAGACAGAATGCACCGAGAAAGATAGTGGTGGTAACCAGACCAGTGAGGATAAAAGAGGGTGGCAGGTTTGTGGCCCTCCTTCCACCAGAGGGCTACGGCGGGTTGAAGATAGACTACCGCATGGACTTTTACTACTCCTACCTTGAAAGCCAGTCCATAAGCATACGCCTTACGCCCATGGAGTTCAAAAAGAGTCTGTCCCGTGCAAAGACATTCGGGTTTTTGAACGATGTGGAGATGCTTCGTGAGAACGGGCTTGCCAGGGGTGGTGGGCTGGACAACGCAATAGTTATAGGTGAGGAGAATATTATAAACAGGGAAATCATGCGCTATGAGGACGAGTTCGTGCGCCACAAGGTGCTTGACCTTATAGGAGACCTCGCCCTTCTTGGCATAAGACTGTGTGCAAGGGTTGAGGGCTACAGGGCAGGACATTATCTTAACTACAGGCTTGCAAAGAAGTTCCTTAAAAAGAGGGACTGCTGGGAAGAGCTCACAGCAGAGGGCAGGCTACCAGAGGGCCTGCCGGCACTGGTCCTCGAAGAGGGCTTCCTTTCTGCGTAAAATCCCGCCTGCGTAAAATTGCAAAAATCATGCTACTGTGGTAGACTTCTAAGGTATGAAGGGCAATCTTATACTGCTTCTCCATGCCCACCTTCCCTATGTGCTCTCCCACGGAAGGTGGCCCCATGGTGTGGACTGGCTGAACGAGGCATGTGCAGAGGCCTACATACCACTTCTAAGACTCTTTGAAGAGCTCTCCACAGAACACCATCCACCAAAAATCACGGTGAGCCTTTCTCCCACCATATGTGAGATGCTCTCAAAAGAGGAGTTCGCAAGGGGCTTTGAGGAATACCTCTCTGAAAGGATAAAGGCATCTGAAAGGGAACTCAAAGCCCTTCACCCGGAAGACCCCCACCACGGGCTTGCCACAATGTGGCTTGAATTCTACACCTCCATCCACCAGGACTTTACCGAAAGATACCACCACGACCTTCTCGGTGTGTTCAGAAAACTCCAGGATTCAGGCTCCATAGAGCTTATAACCACCTGCGCAACCCACGGCTACCTGCCACTTCTTTCAGACGATGGCAGTATAAGAATGCAGATAAAAGAGGCAATAAGAACCTACAGAAACCACTTTGGCAGAACCCCGGCAGGCATGTGGCTTCCTGAATGCGCCTACAGGCCCGAAGGCCCCTGGCAAAACCCCGTAACAGGCACGACACTTTACAGAAAGGGTATCGAGACATTCCTCCAGGAGGAGGGAATAAAATATATATTCGTTGATACCCACATGGTTACAGGCCAGAAGGCCATGTTTTATCCATCCTTACAGGCTAAAGTTGAGGCTGAATATAATGTTGTGGGGTTTGAGTCCCTGAGGTCTCCCTACGGGTTATTCAGGCTTTCAGGTGGTGTGTATCTGTTCGTCAGGGATCCTGCAACAGGGGTTCAGGTGTGGAGTTCCCAGTGGGGTTATCCAGGAGATGGCAGTTATCTTGAGTTTCACAAAAAGAGTTTTCCTGCAGGGCTAAGGTACTGGAGGGTTACAGCCAGGGAGTGTGACCTTGGTGGCAAGGCACTCTATGAGCCAGGTTCTGCCCTGAGAAGGGTAGAAGAACATGCCAGACACTTCGTGGGGCTTGTTGAAAGGGTTGCAGCAGAGCATTACCACAGAACTGGCACACCTGCGGTCATAACCGCTCCGTACGATGCAGAGCTCTTTGGCCACTGGTGGTACGAGGGGCCAGCGTGGCTCCGCAGGGTCATAAAGGGGCTCTATGAGCACAGAACAGTGCTTCCCGCAACACCTGCTGAGTTGCTCGAAAAAGCACAGAAGACACCCTGCATAAGTATTCCAGAGGGTAGCTGGGGAGATGGCGGAGACCACCAGGTGTGGATGAACGACCAGACAAGGTGGATATGGCGGTGTATCTACACCGCAGAGGGTGTGATGAGAAGGATGTGTGAACTCTCAGAGAAAAGAAAAGACACCACCACAGAAAGGATACTCAAACAGATGGCGCGCGAGCTACTGCTTCTTGAGTCCTCTGACTGGTCATTTCTTGTAACCACTGGCACCGCAAGAGACTATGCAGAAGAGAGGGTGCAGAGACACTTCGAAGACCTTAAAAAACTCGCAGTGATACTCGAAAAATACCTTGAGAAAAACACCATCGATGCAGACGCAGAGGAGTTTATCCACAGCACTGAACAGAGGGATTCACTGTTTGAACACATAGATGTATCCAGCTTTGAGGAGATGTAGATGGAAGAATCTGCAAAAAAAAGCCTTGTGCTTGAGGACAACACCCGTGCCCTGATACTCTTTGGCAAGGAGGGTGAAAACCTTAAAAACCTCTCACGAAGGCTCGGTATAGGTGTGTACAACAGGGGCAATATGGTAATCCTTGAGGGAGAAAGGGGCAGGGTGGAGATTGCAGAAAAGCTCCTCAGAGAACTCTACGAGCTCATAGGCAAGGGGTATTCGTTCTCCTCACCTGATATGGACTATGCCTTAAGGATACTTCTTTCAGACAGCTCCATCCACCTTGAGGATGTCTTCATGGACACCATCTACATATCCTACCGTAAAAAGCAGATAGTGCCCAAGAGCCTTGCACAGAAGCTCTACATAGATTACATAAGAGAGTACGATATGGTCTTCGGCATAGGGCCTGCAGGCACAGGCAAGACATACCTTGCCATGGCCGCAGCGGTTGCAAGCCTTGCGGAAAAAGAAGTGGAAAGGATAATCCTTACAAGACCTGCAGTGGAGGCAGGCGAAAAGCTGGGCTTTCTGCCAGGAGACATTGCATCAAAGGTTGACCCCTATCTCAGACCCCTCTACGATGCACTCCACGATATGATGGACTTTGAAGACGCAAGAAGGCTTCTTGACAGGGGAGTCATAGAGGTTGCACCACTTGCATTCATGAGGGGCAGAACCCTTAATGATTCCTTCATAATACTCGATGAGGCACAGAACACAACGGTTGAACAGATGAAGATGTTTCTTACAAGACTCGGGTTCAACTCCAAGGCGGTTATAACAGGCGATGTAACACAGATAGACCTTCCACTGGCACGGCCATCAGGGCTTGTGGAGGCCCAGAGGATACTCAGAGGCATAGAGGGCATAAAGTTCGTCTACTTCACAGAGGCAGATGTGGTAAGACACCCCCTTGTGCAGGAGGTCATAAAGGCCTTCGAAAGGGCTGAAAGGAAAAAGGAGGATGCAGAAAGAAAGAGCACCGAGCATATGGATACATAGCAGAACCAGGCTTAAAAGGGGTAAGAGAAAGATAAAACGCATGTGCAGGGAGATACTCTCCCTGCTGGCACTCAATGGCGTGGAGCTAAGCCTTCTTCTCACAGATAACAGAGAAATACAGAAGCTTAACAGAACCTACAGAGGGGTGGACAGGGCGACCGATGTGTTGAGCTTTCCCATGGATGAAAGAACACTTGGAGA
>JALUQR010000137.1:2635-5110 GCA_027017505.1 bacterium | reverse complement strand
GGGTAAGAGCCTGGATGAAAAACTTGCAGAGTTGCTCGTACACGGCATACTTCACCTTCTGGGATATGACCATGTAAGGGGAGGCAGACAGGCACGAAAGATGCGCCTTAAAGAGAGAGAACTTCTTAACGCACTGAACAAAAGGGGTTATCTCAAGGAAGGCGAGATACTCTATGGATGCAAAACTTCCACACAGACCAAAGAGCTTTACAGAAAGCCTTAACTGTGCCGTAGAGGGCATAATACATGCCTTCAGAACCCAGAGGCACATAAGGTATCACTACATAATAGCGGTGGTGGTGCTTGCGGTGGGTCTCCTGTTGAGAATGCCCCTTACGGACTTCACACTCCTTGTGTTTGCGGTGGTTATACTCCTTTCTGCAGAGATGTTCAACACAGCCATAGAGGAGGCTGTTGACCTCATAGAGGAGAAACACCACATAAGGGCAAAGACCTCCAAGGATGTATCCGCAGGTGCGGTGCTCACTGCAGGCACAGGTGTGGTGCTCATGGGCTATGTGGTGTTTGTAAGATACCTCTACAGACCCGCAGAGGAGGGGCTTAAAAGTGTCGGTGAGTTTGCCCCCCATCTTGCGGTTATAAGCCTCATGGGTGTGCTCATAGGGGTTATGGCAATAAAGGCATACGGTGGAAGGGGCAGACCCCTTCTGGGTGGAATAATAAGCGGGCATACTGCCATTGCCTTCTCACTCTGGATGAGTGTAACGCTCATAACACTCAACCCCTTTGTAAGCCTTCTCACCCTTGTTATGGCGGTGCTTGTGTGGCACACAAGGCTCAAAAGCGGGGTGCACACCACAGGAGAACTCCTCATGGGTGCGCTCGCAGGGGCGGGCATAACCCTTGCCATATACTCCCTGTATTCCCTTGTAAGGTGATGAGACCAGGGCTTCTTGCAACAGCATCTGCAATAGCGATGGTTTTTGCCTATCCACCATTTGAAGGCTGGTATGTGGGATGGGTGGGGCTCGTACCCCTGTTTATGGCACTTGAGGATGCAACAGAAAAAAGGGCATTCCTTACAGGCTACCTCTGGGGTGTGGTCTTCTTTACAGGCACAGTGTGGTGGGTGGTACACTCCATGCACTACTACGGTGGTATGTCCATTGCTCTTTCGATACTGGTTATGCTTCTTCTTGTGTTCTATCTTGCACTCTATCCAGCACTCTTCTCATACCTTTTCAGAAGGGCAGACTCTGCAGGCCCATATCTTAAGATAACAGGTGGTGCAGGGCTGTGGACAGGGCTTGAATACCTGAGGGGCTGGCTTTTTACAGGCTTTCCCTGGGCACTTGCAGGCTACACCCAGATACCCGCAACATCCATGATACAGATAGCAGAGCTTACAGGCGTGTGGGGAGTTAGCTTCTGGGTTATAGCGGTAAACATAACCATATACCTCATAATAGGATGCCTTAAAAGAGAAGATGTGGTGAGTGTGCTCAAGTATCTTGTGTTTACAGGTGTAATCATAATAGCTGTCTTCACCTATGGAATAATAAGGTTCAACACGGTGAAGGTTCTGATAGATGGATGGGAAAAACTCACCATAGGTGTTGCACAGGGCAACATAGAGCAGGCACTCAAGTGGAGAAAGGAGATGAAGGCAACCACCCTTGATGTATACCAGACCCTCATAGAGAAGACCCGAAAGGAAGGGGCAGACCTTGTGATACTGCCAGAGACCGCCATGCCCTTCTACCTCTACCACGATAGAACCCTGGGTAGCTACCTTAAAGAGATAGCCCGTACAAACAGGGTATCCCTTCTTGTGGGCTCACCCCACTACGAGAACACCCCTGAGCGCAGGGGACTCTACAACAGTGCCTTTCTTATAGACAGCGAAGGCAGGATAACCGCAAGATACGACAAGGTTCACCTTGTACCCTTCGGAGAATATGTGCCACTTAAAGGGCTACTCTTCTTTGTGGACAAACTGGCAGAAGGGGTGGGAGACTTTTCCCCGGGTGAGGGGTTCAACCCCCTTAAAGCTGGAAACACCAGTTTTGGCGTTATGATATGCTACGAGGTTATATTTCCAGAAATATCCGCAGAGTTTTTAAGAAAGGGTGCAGACTTTCTTGTAAACATAACCAACGATGGCTGGTTTGGCAGAACCTGGGGCCCCTATCAGCACTTTGCCATCTCTGTGATGAGGGCTGTTGAGGGAAGGGTATTTGTTGTAAGATCTGCAAATACAGGCATAAGTGGCATAATAGAGCCCACAGGAAGGGTGCTTATAAAAAGCCCCCTTATGGAGAGATACTGGTTTGTAAGCACCATAGGGCTTCGCAATGCCCCGCCAACATTTTTCAGCAGACATCCCCTGGTTTTCCCTTGTATAGCAGGGATTTTTGCGGTATTATTTATAATTTCAGGCCACATGAAAGGGAGGAAGCCCCATGTTCGATGAAATAAAACACAGGCTCGAAGAGCTCAAAGACCGTCTTAAAG
>JALUQR010000137.1:0-2625 GCA_027017505.1 bacterium | reverse complement strand
GGAGGCTATCTTTGACCCCGATGAAAAGAAAAAAGAGCTTGAAAGAATAGAAGAGGAAAGCCTTAAGCCTGGCTTCTGGGAGGATAGAAAAAGGGCAGGCTCTCTTATGCAGAGGAAGGCACACATCGAGTCCCAGCTCTCTCTTTACAGCACCCTTGAGGAAGAACTGGAAGAAGCAGGGCTTCTTTTAAGCCTTGCAGAAGAGGAGAACGACACAGAGACCCTCAATGAGGTAAGGGACAGGCTTCAGTCTGTTTCAAGAAAACTCAAGCGCATGGAGCTTGAGCATATGCTCGGCTCAGAGGAGGATGTTAAAAACGCCATAGTCTCGATACACCCCGGTGCAGGTGGCACAGAGGCACAGGACTGGGCACAGATGCTCATGCGCATGTATCTGAGATGGGCAGAGTCCCACCGCTACACAACAAGGATAATAGACTACCTTGCAGGCGAGGAGGCAGGCATAAAGAGTGTGACCTTCACCGTAGAGGGTGAATACGCCTACGGATATCTGAAGGCAGAAAGGGGTGTGCACAGACTCGTAAGAATATCCCCATTCGATGCGGGAAGAAGAAGGCATACCTCATTTGCATCTGTCTTCGTATATCCCGAGGTTGAGGAAGACATAGAGATAGAGATAAAAGATGACGAGATAAGGGTGGATACCTTTCGTGCAAGTGGTGCAGGCGGACAACATGTAAACAAGACAGACTCTGCGGTGCGCATAACCCATCTGCCCACTGGCATTGTGGTATCCTGCCAGAACGAGCGAAGCCAGCACAAAAACCGTGCCATGGCAATGAAGATTCTCAGGGCACGCCTGTACGAGCTTAAAAAGAAGGAAGAAGAGGAAAAACTATCCCACCTCCACGAGGAAAAACAGGAGATTGCCTGGGGTAGCCAGATTCGCAGTTACATACTGCATCCCTACCGCATGGTCAAGGACCACCGCACAGGGCTTGAGCTCGGAGATGTGGAAGGAGTGCTTGACGGCAATATAGACCCCTTCATAGAGGCCTATCTTACGGGTAAAAAACACGCTCAGTAGTCGTAGGTTGCGTAGGTATCGAAAGAGCCACCGCTGTTGTTTGTGCAGTCGTTAAAGTTGGAGTTACCGCCGTTTTTACTGCATCTGCCCCTTCCTGTGGTTGAGCCGAATCTCACGCCATCCCAGGCAGTGCCGTTGAGAAGGCGGTTGCTCGATGGGGTTATGTAGAAAAGGTCGTATGTGAACCCTGGTGCACCGCTGTTACCGTGTATTCCACCCACCACGCCACCACCATGACACCTCAAACACACAATGCCACGGGGCGGGTCTCCAGCAGAGGTGCTTATAGCGTCGGACGCAAAGGAAAGCCCCCTTCCACCCATCATCATGCCCCCGCAGTCTCCATCTGCTGGATGGGGCTGACGGGAGAGGTAACGATAGCGGGGGAATCTGTCGTCACCGCAGTTCCAGCTACCCGTGGTTGCACCCTGGTCGAGAAAACCATACACATCGGCCCTGTGACAGTTGAGACACAGGTTGTTGGGGTCAAACTGCCCGAGGTTCACACAGTAAACCCCGTAAGAGTCAGTCGTGGAGGACGCCCAGCCCTGGTCAAAACAGGAATAACTCACAGTGTATGGACCCGTGCCATTGTCAGCGTAGCCATCGTCCAGTATGGTATAGGTTATGGAGGTGTCAAGCTTTCTCAGTATGAACGGCTGGGCAGAACCATGGGGACCACGGGGGTCGTTTTCGTTCTCACTTTCGTGACAGTCCACACAGGTTACGAACTTGTCAGGCCCCCAGGGTGGCACAAATGTGTTGGCAAATCCTATGGTGGTATCCCTCACACCGGTGGGACGGTCCGAGTCCTCACTGCCACCTGTTACAGGCGTGCATGTGCCATCAAGCCTTGTCCTCGTCCACCTGCAGTTGGCATCAGGCGGAGGCTGGTTTCTTCCAAGGGCAAACACAGGATGATAACCCTTCTCGGGAGTGTACACACCTGTTTCAAGGGCAAAGTCCTTTGCAACATCGGTAAGATACATGGGCTGTGTGTCCCCTATGGAGAAGTGATAGTCGTCAGCATCACCTGCAGAACCGTCTGTTGCATCCCACCTTCTTCGGTTCTCCCAGGACGGGGCAAACCGGGTGGTTATGGCAGTATCCCCAAAACTTGAATGACACTTAAGACACAGCTCATAGAGATACACACTCGAATAGGACTGTGCTGGAGAGGATGTATCGTCCACCCTGCCCGTAACATCCCCTGTCTCCCTGTTTATGCTCACACCCCACACACCCTTGTTTGCACCACCAGCATATATGCCGTCAGGCCCTGTAACCCTGCCGGGATTCGTTGTGGTCGTGCCACTTTGCTGAAACACTGTACCAGGCTGGGCTGAATGGGGATTGTGACAGTCCACACACTCAACATGCCTCAAGTCAGGATAGGCATTCCATCCAGCGGTGGGATTCTCCTCGTTCTTAAGTGAGTGCCTTCCAGAAAAGGGATTGGTGGTAGAGCCGAGCTGGTCCACATTGTGCACGGGATGACCACTGCCAAGCACCCCGTAGGTGCCCTCAAGCTTGGCTATCTGGGTCCTTATATCCAGTGCCTGTGAAAGTCCACCCTC
>JALUQR010000136.1 GCA_027017505.1 bacterium | reverse complement strand
CTTAAAGAGTTTCCAGCCCTTAAAGAACACCTTGAGAGAGAAACATCCCCGGGGGTTAAAAGAAAAACCATACTTAAACTCGGCTCATTTCTGCATGACTGCGGAAAACCAGAAACCTTAAGGGTGAAACAGGGGGAACTTAAGTTCTGGGGACACGATGTTGAGGGTGAAAAAATAGCAAAAAATATCCTTAAAAGATTGAGATTTGGAAGAAAAACTTCAAACATAGTGTCAGCTATTGTGAGAAATCATCACAGGGTTTTCACCCTTTTTCAGCTTGAAAGGCCCACTGACAGGGCGAGGAGTCATTTTTTCAATGCGGTTGGTGGGGATGTGGGGCTTGAGCTACTGTGTCTTGGCATTGCGGATGCAAGGGCAACCAGGGGTGGTGAGGACCCCGTGCTTTACGGTTTTGTAAGAGAAATGGTGGGGTTTTACTTCAGGGTTTATGCAAGAAAAAGGCCCAGGCCTGTTATGGACGGGCATGACATAATGAACACCTTTGGTATAGGGCAGGGTCCACTGGTGGGTGAGATAAAAAGAAAGATAGAGGAGGGTGTTGAAAGAGGTGTGGTAAGTGACAGAAAGAGTGCCATAGATTATGTAAGAAGGTGGCTTGAAGAAAGGGGCAGGCCCTCTTCTTAGACGCTCTTTTTGAATCTTCTTATTCTTTCTTTTCTAAGGCGTTCTATCTTTTCGAGCTCTCTGGGTTCTATATCGAACAGTGCCATTATGTCCCTTCGCTGGGTCTCGTATATGGAGGGTATGTAGACGCCCTTTGGTGCCCTCTCAAGGCATCTGCATGCCCTTTTAAGGGGTCTGTCAACAAAGAGATACCCCCTGTGCCAGGTTACAGGATACACCCTGCATATGGTGGGCACAATCCTTTTTGGAAGCCCCCTGGTCTGCCATAGATAGAAGAGGGAACAGCCCTTCCTGCCCTTAAGGTGAAAGGCACACCTTCCGTCCTCCTCCCTCACCAGGGTCTCCCTGTAGGCACCACCTATGTAGTCGTCATCAGGGATGAGCTCTGTTGAGAAACACTCATCCACACTTGCACCTATGAGGGGCTCTATGAGGTGGCGATACCTGTATATGAGCTTTAATGTTGCATAGTCCACATCACAGCCGTACTCACAGCATATGTCATCACAGCTTGCTGACATACAGCCACCGCTGAAAAGACCCTTGAGGCTTACAACCTCAGGGTCCACCTTCCTTATCTTTATCTTCCTTATGTCCTTTATCTTCTTTTTCAACTCTTCAGATCCGCACCCACAGGGATTGAATATCCCTCAATTAAGATTTTGTTAATAAGAAGTAGACCATATTTTATGCTTTTAAGATAGACACTTAAAAGAAAAACCTATCTTAAGACCTCAATTCTGTTTATCACATCGTTTACGCCCCACACATACCATGTATCGTCCTCTATTGCCAGGCTTTCTGCAGGGCTTTTCACAGTGCCTGTAAGGGTTACCACCCAGTTTTCATCCACCCTGATGTTTACTGAAGAGGCGTCTGCCAGTTTATCCTTTTCTAACACGATTCTTATGGCATCTTCAAGCTCTTCCGGGGAGTCCTCTTCAGGGGGGTCCACGATGAGGCTGTTTATCACATCGGTACTGCCAGGAACCCACCATGCTAACACCCCGCAGAGCCGTTTGTGGCTGAGCGATGGAACCCTGCCCTCAAGGTCAACAACACCGTCTTTAACCTCAACCTCTATGGTGTCTGCGTTAAGGGTTGGTTCCTCTGTTATGGCGTCTATTATGTGGTGTTTTATTTCCCTGTCTCCCATCTTCTTTGCGGGTCTTACCCTGAGTCTGTCCACAACACCCTTTATGCCCTCAAGCCCCATGGCGCAGAGAAGTGCCTTCTTCTTGTAGGCAACCCTCTCAACCATACCTTCCAGCACTATGCTGTCCCCTTCGAGTCTTATGTGGATGGGATTTCTGGCGGGGTTTATGTGGAGGTTTTCTGTAAGGAGGGCTTTAAGTTTCTTAACAATTCGGGCCCTTTTCATGTATTTTCCTCCTGAACAAAAAGTTTAGTCCACAAAAGTATAACAGAGCTTTCAGGCTTCTACAAGGTTTTTAGGGTTTGACAACCCCTCCGAGCAGGCGATAGAATCAATCCTATGGCAAGGGTCATCCCTCTGTGTGTGCTCTTTTTTCTGTGGGTTCTGCCCCTTCGGGCAGAACAGCTCCGCATTGTTGCAGGAGGCGATGTATACCTTGGTAGCTGGCTTGAGGATGTGGTGAAAAAAAGAGGGGCAGACTTTCCCCTGAGCTCTCTAAGAGAGATAATTAAAGGTGCAGACATAGGGTTTGCAAACCTGGAGGCACCGTTTACAGAAGAAAAGAAGGGCTTTATAGAAAAGGAGTTTCTCCTGAGGGCAGAACCAGCCCAGGTTGAGGTGCTGAAGGCAGGGGGTATAGATGTGGTCTCGCTTGCAAACAATCACATCCTGGACTATGGCCTCAAGGGGCTTGAGGACACCATAGAGGTTCTAAAGGCCCATGGCATAGGCCATGTGGGTGCAGGGCTCAGCCTGGATGAGGCAAGAAGACCCTGGATTGTGGAAACACGGGGCATAAGGGTGGCCTTTCTTGCCTACTCGAACACCTTTCCAGAGGAGTTCTACGCAACCACCCAGAGGGGAGGCACCGCAAGGGGGCTTGTAAGGTTCGTAAGGGAGGATGTTAGGATGGCAAGAGGGCTTGCAGACTTCGTTGTGGTGAGCTTTCACTGGGGTGAGGAGGGAATGAAGGAGCCAAAACCATACCAGAGGCTACTTGCCCGCACAGCCATAGACAGCGGGGCAACAGTGGTGGTGGGACATCATCCCCATGTGCTTCAGCCTGTGGAACTCTACAGGGATGGCCTTATAGCATACAGCCTGGGAAACTTACTCTTTGCATCCTACAGCAGGATGGAGCCAGAGGGCATGCTCCTTGAGCTCACACTAAGAAAAGACCCTGCAGGAGGTGGACTCAAGGGCTTCACACTCATCCCCATAGATGTGGACAACAAAAGGGTTGGGTTCAGACCCATCCCAAAAAAGGACTCCATACTTCACTGCACACTCACCCCGAAAGGCACCCGGTGTATGGGAGCCCTATCCCTGCTTTACGGTGGAGACCAAAAAGATTGACAAAGGAGAACCATCTCCTGTATAATTTTTTCTTTAATAGTTAAATGGTTATGAAGATAAAACTGCACGAGATAAGCCCTGAAGGGCTCGGTCTGGATGTGGAGGAAGAGGAGCACTTTCGCACACTTGCAGACCAGAGAGGGGTAAAGACCCTTTCGCCTGTTACCGCTCATGTGGACATAAAGCGGGTTTCAGGTGCGGTGGAGATAACAGGACACCTGAGTGTGGAGCTCTCTCTCAGGTGTGCCAGGTGTCTTGAGGAGTTTTCCTGCACCCTGGAGACAGACTTTCTGCGCCATCTGGTAAGGGGAAGGGAAAGACAGAAGGAAAAGGAGCTTTCTGCAGAGGATATGGATGTAACATTCTTTGAAGGTGATGAGATTGAGCTTCTTGAGATACTCT
>JALUQR010000135.1 GCA_027017505.1 bacterium | reverse complement strand
CCATAAGGGGAGACCATATTGTGGTTAAGAAAGATACAGGTAGACCTAAAGGAAGGAGTCATATTAACGGCATAGAAGGGTTCTGGAGTTATGCCAAGAATTGGCTTTATCCATATAGAGGAGTGCCTAGGAAATTTTTCCATCTTTTTCTTGGGGAGATTTCTTTCAGATTTAATCATCGTCATGAGGACATATTTCCCTTGATTTATAAGATGTTACGAAGTACTGGATATCACGAAATACAGCATATTTTGGTCCGAAATCGGTAACCATTACCCTTTATTTAATCACCTTTTCAGCTTTGTTTGTTCATCGGTGGTATGCAAACCTCTGACTGGCATCGTGCGAGAGCGTCAGTGTGTGTTAACGGGCGTGGCCAGCCAGACCGAAAAAAAAGAAAAATAAAATAGGGGGAGGATGCATAACGATGGACGAACAGAACAGAACCGGCGATGGGCTCATGGAAGTCCTCGTTCCAAAGGGCACATTTAAGAGGTTGAAGTACAGGGTGGGTGAACTCGTAGAGAGGGTTTCATCCTTCTTTGGTGCCAACGGGGACAAGGAGCCGCCACATGTTCTCGTAATCGAGGGCTACAGGGGCTACAACATCCTGAAGTGCAATGGAAGGTTTTACTGCCTCGCACAGATAGAGGGTGCCTTCAGCCTGCGTAAGTTTAAAAGGGGAAGATACAAACACTGCTTTGAGGCAGAAACCCTGGAGGAGGCAAAAAGACTTGCAGAAGAGCACGAGGTTAAACACATCGTTCCCGTGCTCGTTGAGGAAGGTTACAGGGGGTTCAATGTGATAATGTATGGAGACACCTTTTACGCCATTCCACAGGACGAAGGTGCATTTGATGTGGACAGGGTTAACAACAATGGTTATACGATTGTCTTTTCCTCGGCTAATATGGAAGAGCTCAAGAAGATGGTTGACGAAAATGCCCCTGAACTGGCTAAAAAACGCGCTGTTGAGGAAACAAAACCTGTACTCGAGCAGACATATTACAACTACAATATTCTCTCTTACAATGGAAAGTTTATAGGAATCCCCCAGTACATCGGAGATATAGATGTTACGGAAGTGGATATGAATGCTCTTGAGCAATGTTATATAGTATGCAATACCATGGATGAAGTTAAGTGCGAGATAGAGAAGGTCGTCAAGAAAAAACTCGTACCAAAATTGATTAAGGCCGACTATATGGGATTTAACATAATAGAGTTTGGCGATGTCTATTACGGTCTTGCCCAGGAGGAAGGTGCCTTTGACATCGAAAGGTATGAGAAGGGAGAATACAGGAAAGTCGTAAAGGCCGACTCCCTGTGGCAAATAAAACGGCTTATTAAGAGGCTCGTATATCATAACCAGTGAATCCTTTCCTCTCCATAGTTTTTTCATTCAGAAACGAAGAAGAGGTCCTTCCAGAACTCATAAAGCGTTGTAGAGCAGTCCTGAGTAAAGAGAAGGAGAAGGGTGTCATTTCCGGGTGGGAGCTTATATTTGTAAACGATGCCTCAACAGGCCACAGTGAAGAGGTGTTGAAGGGGCTGGCAAAAGGACATGATGACATCAGGATTATAACTATGGTCCGTAATCAAGAAGCGAATTTCGTGTAGATATTATCGTATGGTATTAGTACGGCGAGTATAAAATTTGAACTTAAACAACATGAGCAGAGATAATATAATATAACATTGAGAGGTAAATCTGATGTGGTTTGAAAGCTGTAGAGTTATTGCCGAGAATATAAACCCCCTTCGTTGGCGTGAACACAGGTTTGGGCTTACCCAGGAAAGGTGGAAGACTTTATGTGGCAAGGCCTTCTGGATTACAGGGGCGGGCACAGGATATGGACGGGCAATGGCCTGTGCACTTGCAATGGCTGGAGCAAAGGTATTCCTGACGGGCAGACGCCTGGAGAAGCTTAAAGAGACCATAAAGGAACTTGAGGATACATTCGGAGTCGATGGTGCAAACTGTTATCCTTTACGGGCAGATATTACAGATGAAGCCGATATAAAAAGGGCTGTTGAAACTATTGTAGAAAACTGCAATACCCTCTATGGACTTATAAACAATGCTGCACTTCCCTCAAAACCTGGTTCAAGGTTTCCACTGATGGATGACCCCGTAGAGTACTGGGATAAGATTATGTCCACAAATGTAAGGGCTCCATGGCTTATCACAAAAACAGTATTTCCCCATATGCTCAAAGGCGGACATGTAAGGGTATTATTTATAACCTCTGAGGCTGGATGGGCTGGCACACCAGGGTTTGGTATGTATAATGTCTCGAAGGCTGCGCTTAATAACCTTGCATATTCCATGGCAGAGGAATATGCTGCACGATATCCAGATATTGATATACAGATGAATGTTCTCTCACCAGGAGAGGCAAGGACTGAGATGAACCAGGGCTCTAACATCACACCTTATGCTATAGTAAGTATGGCGCTGATACTTCTGTCTCATCCCCCAGAGGGGCCGAATGGAAAGTTCTTCCACAGAGATGGCAGGGCTCTTGAGTTCTGTTACAGTAGGCCCTATACAAAGTCCTTGCTTTAACCGGCAAAAAGGAGGTAAGCCACATGCTTAATGGCCAGCAAAATAGCACTTCTTCAACAAAGGAATATCCCATAAGGATTCCTGAAATAAATATACAGCCCAACCTTGACATGCTGGTGATAGAGCTTCCAGCAAGGTATCTTCCATTGATGCCAAATGGTATGGGATATGTATACGAAATACTCAAACAGTGTAATATAAAGTATCAGATGATAGATTATAACATAATCGTTTATCATCTCTATCATAGAAGCAAACATTATGGTATTACACCTGTTAAAGGCTTGCCAGAAGAGTTTTTGCGTGATCCCTGGGATAATACAAACATAAATGAATGGAATAACAAAGAAGTTGTTGATGCATTCTGGAATTACATGGAAACCCTTTTTAAAAAGATAGAGAAAAGTCCTCCATCAATACTTGGCCTTTCAATACATGCCACGAATAGAGTTGTAAGCAATAGGTTTATAAAAGAAGTAAGGGAACGCATGAAAGATGTGTGTGTGATCGTAGGTGGTTATGATTGTTTCTATCCTGATATAGGTCCAAAACTTATACCAGATTTCGACTATATGGTCATTGGAGAGGCCGAACTCACCCTTCCGCCACTTGTAAATGCATTAATGAAAGGCCAGAGGCCTGCCAATCTTAAAGGAATAATATCCCGTTACGACACTACGGAAAGAAAAGCTGTGGAAGTGCCACGCCCTTACGACCTCGATTCGCTGGGTTATCCCAAATATGAATGGTCAGACCTTAGCCTTTATTATACCCACGATGGAAACCATCTTGTGCCCATCGTAACCTCAAGAGGTTGTATGTGGGGCAGGTGCAGATTTTGTTCGGAAATACTTCCTTTCAGGAAACGATCTCCAGAAAGTGTGGTTGATGAAATAGAATTTTTCGTTTCAAAAGGATTCGAGATATTTCACTTTAACGATAGCGATGTAAACAGTGATCCCGAAAATTTATATCACATCTGTAAAGAGATAATAAGGCGTGGACTAAAGATAAAAGCAATGGGACAGCTTCGTATAGATAAACGCAATGACGCAGAGTATTTTAGGCTGCTTGCACAGGCTGGGTTTGTCCATTTAAGATTCGGTGTGGATGGCTGGAACGACCATGTGTTAAAACTACAGAGAAAGGGTTACAACATGAAGCTGGTCTTCCAGAATCTCAGGGATTGCCATAATGCAGGGATATGGACTACCGTCAATATAGTTATAGGGGTGCCAGGTGAGACAGAACAGGATATAGACGAGATGGTTGAAAATATATCAAGATGTAAAAACTATATTGATCTTGTGGAGTCTATCAATATTCTGATTCTTGGTGCAGGCAGTGAGTATTACAAATATCCTGAAAAATACGGGATAAAATTTAATGGAGATAAAAAAGAACTATACGAAAAGTATCCCTATTATATTCCTTCAGAACTCTGGTATAGTGAGAATCCCTATATTGACCATTCTGTTCGTGTAAAGAGGCTTGACAGGATCTGTGTCGGACTTTACAGAAACGGTGTCAATATAGGTGGATTTGCGGCCAGAGCCGTTGAGGCACTGAAAAAGAGTGATGATGAATATATGGAAAGAATCTATGGTGTATACGATGGTAACAAAAAGGCGGAGCATAAGCCTGCTGAAAAGATATGCTCCCTGAACAGCTCTAAACAGCCTGTTCTTGTTGAAGAAGGGCATTATGGGTTTAACATTATTTGTTACGATGACAGGTATTATGCCATTCCCCAGGGTGAGGGTGAGTTCAGTATAGAACGAATTGAAAGTAAAGATGGGTATAGCAAAGCATTTGCAGGCGATAGACTGAATGATGTTAAAGATAGTATAGAGGCATACACACAGAAAAGCGCAGAAAGCGCCCAAGTTGCTTGTTCTGTTGAAGATGACAAACAGCCCCTTCTTGTCGAAGAAGGCCATAATGGATTCAATATTATTCGCTGCGATAATAAATTTTATGCCATTCCCCAGGGTGAAGGCGAGTTCAGCATGGAACGAATCGAAAAGCGTGATTACACAAAGGTATTTATGAACGATACCCTTAACGAACTGAAAGATAGGATAGAAGAATATACAAGTGCTACAAAAGAACACAAGGTAAAGAGACTTGTAAAAAGAATAGTAAAAACTGTGAAGCAGGTGGCAAGTCATGAGATGGCACAAAAGGAGCATAGTGTTGCCACGGAACCAACCACTGACAGTGACAGGGAGAAACTAACGCCAGATAGCAGTGAGGACATGGAGGAAAAAGAGGCTGAACAGCTACAGAAAGAAGGGGCAAAATACTTTGCAACAGACCCGTGGAAGAGGCAACTTCCCTTTGAGAAGAAGATTGTCCTTCGCACCCTTGCGGAAAGCTGTGCAAGAAGGGGGTGCAGGTTCCTTGAGATAGGTAGCTGGTGTGGCGATTCGGCTGTGGTGCTCGGTAAAGTGGCAAAGAAGAATCAGGGGGTACTTTTCTGTGTGGACTGGTGGAGGGGTAACTCCGGTACAGAGCTCGAGAAGGTGGCCCAGAAGGTGGATGTGTTTCAACACTTCTGGGAAAGAATAAAAAAGGAAGGGCTTGAGGATGTGGTCATCCCGGTAAGGGGCCATTCTGATACGGTTTCACAGGTGCTCAAAGAAAACTGCTTCGACCTCGTATTCATAGACGGTGACCACCGTTACGAACAGGTCTTCAGGGACATCCAGCAGTACGCACCGCTTGTAAGAACGGGTGGAATACTCTGCGGGCACGATTGCGAGGGCAGGCTATCAGACTACGACATGGAGTTCCTGTTGAAAGGCAGGGATGTGGACTTTTACGAGACCGTCCACTGCGGGGTGGTTCTTGCAGTGGGAAGAAGCTTTAAGGAGTATTCGATAAACCACAGTGTATGGAGCGTTAGAAAGTCGGCCACCGAGAGATGGTTGCCCACAGAGCTTGCTTTTCCCGAAATAAAGGACAAACGGCAGGCCCCCGTGCCACCTGTCAAGGTGGTGGGTAGACACCGGGTGTTTCGCTACGGTAGAGAGCTTTACGCGGTGGGTCCAGAGGTGGAAGAGTTCGATGTCACAGAGGAGAATGAGCGCAGTAGGCCAGAAGTGGTGAAGGCAAAGGACTGGCAGGAACTCAAGGCCCTTTTAAAGATGACAGACGAGGAGTTCGAGAAAAGCGCCACGGAGATTCCAAGGCTGGTTGAATCGTACAGGGGATACAATCTCGTTCACTACAAAAACCGCGTCTACGCAATACTTCAGGCCCTCGGCAGGATGGACCTCACCCTGGAGTCGGTTGAGTCCATCGAAAAACACGCCCGCACAGGAAATATCATCATTGCGGACTCCTGTGAAGAGGCAAAGGCCACGATAGATGAGCTCCTTTCCAGAAAAGAGCGGGCCACAGAGGGGCAGGCTTGAGGCCTGCTTTGTTCTGTGGGTTAAAAATTTATTCTGTCCATACACATAAACCCGTGATATATTATCTATCTCTTTCCCTGTAGAGGGCTGTGTGGCCTGATGGGGCTTCTTTTAAGGATGCCCGCAGTATGTGCCCGCACAATCAAGGAGCCTGTGTGGAGGAGTTTATGCCGTTTGAGTTCAAAAAGGTCGATATACAGGGGCTGATACTTGTGATACCGCAGGTGTACGGCGATGAGAGGGGCTTTTTTATGGAAACCTACAGGCTATCTGATTTCAGGAAGGCAGGCATAGATGCAGAGTTCGTGCAGGACAACCACTCAAGGTCATCCAGGGGGGTGTTGAGGGGGCTTCACTATCAGCTCCATCCCATGGCACAGGGAAAGCTTGTAAGGTGCGTAAGGGGAAGGGTGTTTGATGTTGCGGTGGATATAAGAAAGGGTAGCCCCACCTTTGGCAGATGGTTTGGCATCGAGCTTTCCGAGAAGAACAGATACATGCTCTGGATACCACAGGGCTTTGCCCACGGATTCTTAAGTCTTGCAGATGATACGGAGATACTTTATAAGGTATCAGGTGCCGAATACTCGCCTGCTCATGAAAGAACAATAAGGTGGAACGACCCTGATATAGCCATAGACTGGCCACTCGAAGGACTTGGGCCGATTCTGTCAGAAAAGGATAAAAATGCCCCGCCACTTAAAACTGCTGAGATAAACTTTTATTACAGTGTCTGAATATCTGCTAACGGTATGATACGGATGTCCCAGAATTCCATAAGCAGGCTCTACCACAGGCTTACCACGGGCCAAAAGCTTCTTATCATCCTGCTGTTTGCACTGGCATTGAGGCTCTATGTGGTGATGAATGCCGCTACCATAGCGGTTGACAGTGCAACAGACCTTAAACTCGCAGAGGCATTCACCAGGGGAAGGTATCTTGAAGGTATTGATCCTGCAAGACCTCCACTGCATCCCTTTCTGGTGAGCCTTTTATGGTATCTTACGGGTGAGCTTGAGCTCGCTGCAAGGCTACTTTCGCTTGTGTGCGGGGTTGCGGTGGTGCTTCTGGGATTTCTTCTGGCCAGAAGGCTCTATGACGAAAGGGTTGCCCTTGTAACCGCCTTTTTTATTGCCATACATCCCTATCTCATACGCTATTCGGGAGAGACCCTGCGAGAGGCCCCGTATCATCTCATCGGGCTGGCACTCGTCCTTGTGGGTATCAAGGGGGTGGTTGAGCGAAGGCCACTTTATATGTTCTATACAGGGGTGCTATCAGCACTGGCATACCTTAACAAACACGCAGGGCTGGGCTTCCTCATGATATTTTCTCTCTGGATAGCTCTGCACAGACCAGGGGACATAAAGAAGGACTGGCATAAGAGGGCTGGTTTAATCCTTTCAGGCTGGGCTGTGTTCATGGTGGGGGCCCTCTTCTACCTCGTCTTTCTCTACCACACGACAGGCGGTGTAAGCATAACGGCAAAGGTCAACATGAGTGAGGTCCTCATAGAAAGCCTCCGGAACACATTCACCTTAAGGAACAACAACCTGTGGGACTTTCCTGCCCGACTGACAGAGGCCGTATCGGCACCGTTCGTTGTATTCATGGTGGTCTACTTCGTTCATGCACGCAGAAGGGGGCTTTCAGAGGTAGAGAGGTTCGTGCTCTTTGTGGCAGCGGTGTATCTGCTGGTGCATCTGGTGGTGCTTCCTGAAAGGCGGTATATCGTAAGGCTTATGCCCCTTGTTATGCCCATGGTTGCAGTGGGGTTCTGCGTGTTTGCAGACTGGCTCCATAAAAGATATGCAAGAGGTGGGGCAGCGGTTGTGGCGGTGGTGGCTGTTATTATCGTCATGCAGATGTATCAGGGGCTTGTGCACCTTCACGCCCATCGCCTGACGGAAAGGCTTGCGGGCCGGTGGATTCTGAACAGCGTGGGAGAGGGCACAACCGTTGTGGCAAGGCGTCCTGTGGTGAGCTTTTACGCACGGGCTGAGTTTGTGTTCTTAAAAGATGGCGTATCGCTGGAAGAACTCCAGGGCCTTGCAGATGGCAGAGGGGTGTATCTTGCAGGCTACAGGGAAAGGCTTGAAAGATTCATACGGGACTTCCACAACGAGAAAAAGCGAAAGGATGTGCTCCAGAGGGTTGCCACTTTCAACACCGCTGAAGGGCATGTGTTCGAGGTATACAGGGTATTTAAGAGATAACGCAACAGGGGTTGTTAAACCAGAGGTTGTCTGTTAAAATTAAGCCATAAAGTTAAAGGAGGTATACCATGGGCAGAGATGGCACTGTAAAGGAAAGGCCCATCAGGAGAATCCCCTTTGGAACGGTAAGGATACCCGAGCGCTCAAAGAAACTCATCATGGATGCCCTTGAAAGGAACAGGGTATCCAGCGGAAGGCTTGTAAGGGAGTTTGAAAAGCGGTTTGCACAGCTTGTTGGCACAAGAGAGGCTGTTGCGGTAAGCACGGGCACAGATGCCGATGCCCTTGCCCTTGCGGTTCTTTACGACTTTGGGGCAAAGCGGGGTGATGAGGTGATAGTGCCCTCGCTGTCCTTCGTTGCAACGGGCAATGCGGTGCTTCAGGCAGGGTTCACCCCAGTGTTTGTGGATGTAGACAGAAAGACCCTCAACATAGACCCCTCACTTATAGAGGAAAAGATAACAGAGCGCACCGTTGCCATAATGCCGGTGCATCTTATGGGTAAGCCTGCCGACATGGACCCCATAATGGAGATAGCCAGAAAGCACAACCTCTATGTGGTTGAGGATGCGGCAGAGGCCCACGGTGCACAGTATAAGGGCAGAAACATAGGTGCCATAGGCGATATGGCGGCATACAGCACCTATGTGGCCCACATAATAACCACCATCGAGGGCGGAGTCGTTACGACCAACAGAGAGGACTTTGCCGAGATACTGCGCTCCTTGAGGTCTCACGGAAGGGCATGCAAGTGTGAAAGTTGTGTGCTCAACATAACCTCTGGCTACTGCGATAAGAGGTTTCGCTATGGCGAGGGCATGGACATAAGGTTCATATTCGAACGGATAGGGTTTTCCGCAAAGATGAACGAGCTTGAGGCAGCCGTGGGGCTTGGAAACCTCGATATGTTCGAGGACATACTCAACAAAAAACGCAGGGCCCTTCTTTCCCTTATAGAGCGTTTCAGGAGGTTCGAGCAATATCTCTACACCATAGAGGAGGAACCCCACGAAAGGATAGGCCCACACGGCTTCCCGATAGTGGTAAAGGAGGATGCGCCTTTTACAAGGAATGCCCTCGTGGACTTTATGGAGAAGGCAGGTATAGATACGAGAAACCTGTTTCTTTCCATGCCAACCCAGTGTCCAGGGTTTGCCTTCCTGGGGCACACACCCGGCGAGTATCCCAACGCAGAATACATAGGCACCCACGGGCTTCACATAGGCGTGCACCAGGACCTTACAGATGAGGATATAGACTACATAACAGATACCATAGAAGAGTTCCTTACCCTTAATACCTGATGAGGGAGGTTTCCAGGGTGGAAAGAGACTCTCGCATATATGTTGCAGGCCATACGGGGCTTATAGGCTCTGCCCTTGTAAGAAGGCTCAAAAAAGAGGGTTACACAAATCTCATCTTGAGAACAAGGGACCAGACAGACCTTACCAACAAGGCACAGGTTGAAGCCCTTTTCAGCGAGACCAGGCCCGAGTATGTGTTTCTTGCGGCTGCAAGGGTAGGTGGCATAAAGGCAAACAGTACCAGACCTGCGGAGTTTATATACGAAAACCTCATGATACAGACCAATGTTATAGACCTTGCCTGGCGGTATGGTGTAAAGAGGCTTATGTTTTTCGGCAGTTCCTGTGTGTATCCCAAACAGGCCGAACAGCCGATGAAAGAGGAATACCTCATGACAGGCAAGATTGAGCCCACAAACGAGCCCTTTGGCGTGGCAAAACTCGCTGGCATCAGCATGTGCAGGGCATACAGGGCACAGTACGGTGTTGAGTTCTTTACCGTAATACCTGCAAATGTGTACGGCGTGGGAGACCACTTCAACGAGGATGCTCATGTGGTGTCATCCCTCATAATGAAGTTTCACAGGGCAAAGCTCGAGGGACACCCGAGCGTTACCCTGTGGGGCACGGGAAGGCCCAGAAGGGAGTTCCTCTATGTGGATGACCTTGCAGAGGCATGCCTGTTCCTTATGAACCTTAAAGAGCTCCCACCTGACCCCATAAACATAGGCAGGGGAGAGGATACCTCTGTAAGGGAGCTTGCAGAAATCATAAAAGAGATTACAGGCTTTACCGGCAACATAGAGTTTGACACCACGAGACCTGACGGTAATCCCAGAAGGCTTCTTGACTCATCACGCATGCACGGGCTCGGCTGGAGGGCAAAGACCCCGCTCGAAGAGGGCCTCAAGCGTACCTACAGGTGGTATCTTGAGTGTGTGGAGGGTCAGGGTGCCTGACCGCCCTGTGCCATAATATGGTCCACAAGCTCACAGAGGATGTGATAGAATTTGGTGTGCACCTCCTGTATGCGGGGGGTGCGGCTTGCAGGCACAACGAAGCTTAACTGGGCCATCTCCTTTAGCCTTCCACCATCCCTGCCAGTAAGGGCTATGGTGGTTATACCCATGTCTTTTGCAGTCTCCACCGCCCGAAGTATGTTGGGGGAGTCCCCGCTTGTGGATATGGCAAGAAAGACATCGCCCCTTCTGCCAAGGGCTCGAATCTGCTTTGAGAATACATCCTCAAACTCGTAGTCATTCGATATACTTGTAAGAACAGAGGTATCGGTCGTTATGGCTATGGCAGGTAGAGGCGAGCGTTCGACCTCGAAACGGTTTATGAACTCACCTGCAATGTGCTGTGCATCCGCACAGGAGCCACCGTTTCCAGCTATAATGAGTTTTCCCCCGGCCTTGATGGAATCCACTATAAGGCGGGCACACTGGATGAGCCTTTCCACACACCCGGCGCTGAAGAATTCCCTCGTTGCACAGAGACTTTCTTCCACAGACCTCTTTACAATCTCTTTCATGATACACGCTCCTTTTAAGAAAAGACTTACAGAAATATAGCCCACCCGGCCCGTGTAGTCAACCGTTTAGAGAGGTGGCAGGATTTACAGCCCCTTGAGAGTCTTTCCACGAAAGCCCTGTCCCCAGGTATACCTTAAATAATGGCAGGTGGTCACCACATCCGTACTCCGTGAGTTTTCAAGACAGAACCCAAAATATTTGTATTGATTGAAGGAACTCAACTGGTATAATAATTGCTCAGATTGCCCGAGAATGACCATCCATGAGCTGGTCTGGCGGTATCGTTATTTACGGTTGTAAGTGGCTGTTGATATGTTGCGGCTCAAAGTTTGACCCACCGTTAAGAGCTTGTTTTAATCCGTTAATTTTCTGCAACAGGGTCACGAGAGTTTACAGCCATTCGACTGTATGCTTTAATTATGGTGTGTTAAAACCTTATGGAGAACGCCTTTTTCAAGGAGGAACCTCTATCTTGGGTGACATAATAGAGTTTCACAATGTGGTCAAGGAGTATCCATATTACGAGAGCATCGTAAGGGGCTTTAAGAGTTTTATACTGAGCAACCCCTTCAAGAGTGTGAATGTCCTCAGAAAGAGCAAGTTCAGAGCGATTGACGGGATAAGCTTCAGCATAGGCAGAGGAGAGGCAATAGGTATCATAGGAAGAAACGGGGCGGGCAAGAGCACCATACTGGCACTCATATCTGGCATAATAAAGCCTACCAGCGGAAGGGTGGTGGTGAGGGGTAAGATTTCACCACTTCTTGAGCTTGGCGCAGGCTTCCACCTGGAGCTTACCGGCAGGGAAAACATTCTTCTTAACGGCATACTTCTGGGCCTTAAAAGGCGGGAAGTAGAAAAGAAGATGGACGACATAATAGCCTTTTCAGAACTCCAGGAGTTTATAGACCAGCCTATGAGAACCTACTCATCCGGTATGGTGGCAAGGCTTGGATTCTCTGTGGTTGCACATCTTGAGCCAGAGATACTGGTTATAGACGAGATACTTGCAGTTGGAGACATGGAGTTTCAGAAAAAGTGCGTGGAAAAGATAACAGGGTTTAAGAAAAAGGGTGTTACCATAGTGTTCGTATCCCATGCGATGAACGACATAAGGAGGATATGCGACAGGGTTATATGGATAGAACAACACAAAATAAGGATGGATGGAAGATGCGAAGAGGTGGTAAAGACATATGAAAGATATATGGAACAGGCTTGAATACTACATAGACCTTGTGGTGGTGCTCGTTGTAAAGGAGTTCAAGATAAGATACAAAAACAGCATGCTCGGCTACTTCTGGTCTATTGCAAATCCACTGGCACTATCGCTCATATTCTACTTTGCCTTCAAGATAATAATGAGGGTGCCCATAAAGGATTACACCCTGTTTCTCATAACAGGCATGTTTGCGTGGCAGTGGATAGCAAATGCGGTTAAGACATCTGTATACGCATTCTTGGGAAACTCAAGCCTTATAAAGAAGGTCAACTTTCCGAGATACATGTTGCCCGTTGCGGTGGTGCTCACAGAGGGGATACACTTCTGCCTTGCTATACCGATAATACTCATCTTCGTGTTCGTCTACAACAGGGTGCCCTCTGTTTCGTTGCTGTATGGTGTGCCACTCATGTTTATACTTCAGTTCGGTGCCATACTGGGAGTGGCACTTATGGTGGCGTCTGTAAATCTTTTCTTTAGAGACCTCGAAAGGCTTGTGGACATATTCCTTATGTTCGTGTTCTATCTCACACCCATATTTTACTCCATTGACATGATTCCTGAGCCCTATAAAAGTTACCTCATGTTCAACCCTGCCATGTTTTTCATAGATGCATGGAGAAGACTCTTCATGGATGGCACGGTATATCCTAGCGTTATAGGCTGGAGCGCCCTCTATTCAGTGGTGCTTCTTCTCATCGGTGCCTATATCTACAACAGACTGAGGTGGCGATTTGCAGAGGTATTGTAAAGACAGGATTTATGTGATATAAGTTACTTTAATGGTATATCCACGAGAGGAGGTAATGGCAGTATCCAATGAAGGTCTTATTTCTAAATGAGGAATTGAATTCACCCGAAGTGAGTATAGTACTTCTCGACTGGTCCTGCAGGGAAAGCTACCACATACTCTACTATCTTTCGAAACAGACCGTTCCACGCACCAGCTACGAGATTATATGGATAGAGTATTACAGCAAGATAGCGGAGAACATCAAAAGGAGTCTAGAGATATGCAAAAAGGAGGGACGCCCACCTGTGGTGGACCAGTGGATAGTGATGGAGATGCCAGAGGAGGTATATTATCACAAGCACCTCATGTATAACATCGGTATAGTTGCAAGCAGGGGCAAGATAGTTGTGGTGTGCGACTCCGATACGATGGTGCGCGAGACCTTCGTTGAGACCATAATAAGGGAGTTCGAAAAGGACCCCAATATAGTGCTTCACCTTGACGAAGTGAGAAATGTGAACAAAAAGTTCTATCCCTTCAACTATCCATCCATAGATGATGTGCTCGGTGAGGGTTGTATCAACTGGGATAACGGCAAGACCACGGGAATACGCGATACAGAGGACCCGCTTCATACCCGCAACTACGGTGCATGCATGTGTGCTCTTCGTGAAGACCTTATAAAGATAGGTGGAGCAGATGAGCATATAGACTATCTGGGGCATATCTGTGGTCCCTATGACATGACATTCAGACTCATAAATGCGGGAAAGAAAGAGATATGGCACGAAACGGAATACCTCTACCACACCTGGCATCCCGGGACCGACGGAAAGGGCAACTACTGTGGTCCTCACGACGGAAAGAACATGTCCACCACGGCCCTTTCGGCGCTTGCCAACGGGAGGATACTTCCGCTGGTTGAAAACGAGGTGATAAAGCGTTTGAGAACAAAGGGAGGGGTCAAGTTCCTCTACCGCAACCTTCTCGAACAGATGATACCCTACCGCCAGCTTCCTGACTGGAGGTACGACAGACTCGGCCAGAAAGAGCAGGAGTTGCTCAAGATATTCTACAAACACCCTGCAATGCTGCCCTCGTTTATAAGATTCCTCGCAAGATACTTCCACCTTAAGTTCACGAGGGCAACGAGGAGTTCCAGGTCTGCAAAAGAGCTCTTCCGAAAGGCTCTCAGGGTGTTCAACTTTGTATACAATGTGAAGAACTACTATGTGTATCTCGAATCCCGCTGTGAGAACTGCATAGACAAGCTCATAGCAGACGGGGTAAAGAGCTGTGCCCTCTACGGCACGGGCGATGCAGCAGAGCTGTTCTACAAGCTCAGCGAATTCAAAAAACTCAAAATAGATGGTGTGTATGACAGGTTCAGCAACGGCTCTTTCTACGACCACAGGGTTCTGCCCCTTGAGGAGCTGAAAGACTACGACGGCATGGTGGTGCTCACATCCATAGTGGATATAAACAATCAGCTAAAAGAGCTCACATCGGCAGGTGTCGAAAGAGAAAGGATAATAACACTTTAGAAGAGGGCAAACCACAGGTATGGAGCATACCAGGAAACCCCTTATATCTCTACTTCTTCCAACCCGCAAGAGGGTGCATCTTGTAAGAAGGCTTTTAAAGAGCCTTGAGGATACGGTGTCGACTCTGGACAATGTGGAGGTCATCCTCTATGTGGACGAGGATGACACCGAAAGCCAGGCCATAAGCCATCCCTCCATAAGGCTCAAACGCATTGTGGGCACACCGGGAACCACCATGGGCACCATATTCAATGAATCTTTTGGCCACGCAGAGGGCAGATACATAATGCTTCTTAACGACGACATGGTGTTCAGAACCAGAAACTGGGACCTACGGGTAATCTCGGCCTTCGAGGGCTTTAAGGACGACATAGGGTTCGTCTACGGTAACGACCTTGATCAGGGCAAAGCGGTGCCAACCTTTCCAATACTGTCCCGCAGGGTGTGCGAGATAATGGGAGAGGTCTGCCCACCAGAATACAGAAATCTGCACATAGAATCTCATCTCATAGATATATTCAAAGAGCTCGAAAGACTGGGATACAAAAGGATAGTCTATCTTGACGATGTGATATTTGAGCATCTGCATCATGTGGTTGGCAAGGCAGAGATGGACGAGACATACAGGGGAAAGAAAGACCCCTTAATGGATGAAAGACTCTTTGTAAGCCTTTCAGAAAGAAGAAAGGCAATTGCAAAGACCCTTGCCCTTTACATAGAAGGTAAATACAGACTGGAAGAGAAGGAATTTGAGTTTTCAACGGTGCTGTTCGTATTTGACCATAAGGCCAAGGGGCTTGGAAGGACGCTTAACAGACTGTTTGAACTCTATGATGCAGGCTATACAGATGTTGTTGTGGTCAAGAAAAAGGGGGTCACCCATGTTATAACAGGAGGCAGGAACATAAAGGTTGTGGATGCAGAGTCAGAAGGCGAGTTTTTACAGAAGGGCATTGCTTCTGCGGGCCACAGGCTGGTGGTCCTCTTGTCTCCAGGGGTTATACCGGGTGAGTCTATATACCAGCGCTCAAAGGAGCTCTTTAAAGATGGCAATGCGGGGCTTGTTGGGTTCAGGATAATAAACGAGAGGACAGGTGGAGTCCATCATGCAGGGGTATGCTTTTTCAGGGATCAGGATGGTCTGTGGGCAACCCACATCTACAGGGGGATTCCGGGAGGAGAGCCAGTGGTGGCAAGGCCCAGAACATTGCAGGCAGTTGGCGGTGGATGTGTCGTGGTGGACAGAACCCTCGTTGAGGGTCTCCACATCCAGGGAGTATCCCCTGAATTGTACGAGCTTGCAATAAGTGCAACGGTAAAGAGGAAGAAGGGAAAGATAGTTTACCTGCCCGATGTTACCCTCTACAGGGTTGATGATTCAATCTACGGAGACTGTGAGACCCTCCTTACAGCCAGTCCACAACTTAAAGGGCTCTGCGAGGGCCTTATGGAAGAAGACCTTGAGGCGGTCCTAAAACAGGACGGCTATGAACTTAAGAGGCTCAACGGCGTGTATTCCGTCTTGGGGCATGCACCTTCAACAGATTAAAACAATATATGAAAGCCCCATGGTTTCCTCACCAGAGAGTTCCCATGTTCCCTTTCAAAGGAACAGCTGATTTTGCGTTTTAATAAGTACCAAACATTTCTTGACTTTCGTTATAAATTGGGTTATTTATTATGAAACGCTTCTCGGTTAAGGTGGTCTGTGAAATTAAACAATCTTTTTACAGGTCTTTCGTAAAACCCGGACAGGCCTGCATCCATACGCACCTCGTTTCCTCAACATGCTCGTCTTTTATGGAATCAATTTAAGTAAAGAGGTGGGCTTATGAAAGAAGAGGGTTCTATTATTACATTTCTCAAGCAGAGGGCAGAAGAGGTAAGACACAAGACCCTTCGCATACACGGTATTGCCCCTGGCACACGCCTTGCATCATCACTATCACCGCTTGAGATATTCGTGGTGCTTTACTACGGCAGGGTCTTAAGATTCGACCCCTCAAACCCTCTGTGGTCTGAAAGGGACAGGTTCATAGTCAGCAAGGGGCACGGTGCCATCTCTCTGTATCCTGTGCTTGCAGGGCTGGGATTCTTTCCAGAGGAGGAACTCAACAGGGTGTGCACCAACGGTGCATTGCTCGGCAGTATTCCGGATGCCATCCCAGGGATAGAGACCATAAACGGCTCTCTGGGACACGGGCTTGGTGTGGGCTGTGGCATGGCGCTGGCACTTAAGCGCAGGGGCATGGACTGTGGAGTGTTCGTTCTCTGCGGTGATGGTGAACTCTACGAGGGTTCTGTGTGGGAGGCGGTTATGCTGGCAGCTCAACACGGGCTTGATAATCTGGCGCTTATAGTTGACAACAATCGCATCTCCATGCTCGACTACTGTGAGCGTATTATAGAGCTTGAACCGATGGAGGAGAAGTTCAGGGCCTTTGGCTGGGCAAGCTGGCGGGTGAATGGGCATGATATGGATGCGCTCTACAGGGTCATGAAAGAGGTCAAGCACACACAGGATGGCAGACCGAAGGTTGTGGTTGCAGACACTGTAAAGGGCAGGGGGGTTCCACAGCTTGAGGGCGACCCTCTGTGTCACATAAAGTCGCTCAGGAAGGATGAGGTTGAAGAGCTTTTAAGGAGGTCATGATGGATACGCCGAAACGCACCATGAGGGATGCATTCATAGAGGGTGTGTACAGGGTCATGCAGGAGCGTAGCGATGTGTTCTTCCTGTCAGCTGACTTCGGTGCACCAGCCCTTGACCTTATAAGAAGGGACTGTGGCGAGCGTTTCATCAATGTGGGCATAGCAGAGCAGAATCTTATAAATGTTGCCGTGGGACTTGCCCTGGAAGGCTATGTTGTGTATGCCTATGCCATAGCCCCCTTTCTTACGATGCGCTGCTACGAGCAGGTGCGTGTAAACCTTGCCCTCATGTCCCAGGTAAGGGAGCTCAATGTAAATCTCGTGGGTGTGGGAGCCGGTGTCAGCTACGATGTGTCAGGCCCCACGCATCACTGCTTTGAGGACCTCAGCATAATGCGGGTGCTGCCAAACTTTGTGGTATTCTCACCCAGCGATTATGTTATGGCAGGCTCATTTGTGGAGTACACACTTAACAACAGTGGCCCAAAGTATATAAGGCTCGATGGCAAACCCATGCCGGCCATATACACTGATAGCTCGGAATTCGACCTGAACAGGGGATTTGCAGAACTCAGGCGTGGTGAAGGAGTGTGTTTTGTTACCACGGGTTACATGACCCACAGGGCACTGCGTGTTGCGGAAAGGGCCAGAGAGGAGGGTATATCGGCAGGCATCGTGGATGTATTCATCTTAAAACCCTTCGATGCCGATGCATTCTGCAACACCGTAAGGGATTATCGCTGGCTCATAACCGTTGAGGAGGGATTTACGGAAAAGGGAGGTCTTGATGTTCTTGTGGAACGCAGTCTGCGCAGGGCAGGGGTGGATATAGGGGTTAAAAGCATGGGGTTTGCCGACAAGTATGTTCTGAGCCCGGGTGAGAGAGAGTATCTCTACGGCCTGCACGGGTTTTCAGAAGACCAGCTTGCCGATACCCTGCGAAGGGTATATTCATCTCTGTAAGCATTATCAAATCTTTCAGGAGGTGCCTTGTTATGAAGATCCTCGTTACAGGTGGAGCAGGATATATAGGAAGTGTGCTCGTTCCCATGCTTCTGACAGAGGGGTACGAGGTGGTTGTGGTGGATAACTTCATGTACGGGCAGAGCTCACTGCTCGATTGCTGTCACCACAGGGGACTTCGCATAATAAGGGGTGATGCAAGGGACGAGGCCCTTATGAGGCGTGAAATCAGGGATGCGGATGTGATCCTGCCACTTGCCTGTCTTACAGGGGCTCCCATATGCAATAAAGACCCATGGGCTGCCCGGCAGATAAACCTTGATGCGGTAAGGCTTGTAATGAGATTGCGCAGTAAAGACCAGAGGGTCATATTCCCCACAACCAACAGCGGATACGGTATAGGTGAGGACGGAATATACTGCACGGAAGAGACCCCCCTTCGCCCCATATCGCTCTACGGCAATCTAAAGGTGGAGGCGGAAAAGGCCGTGCTCGATGGAGGCAACTCCATTACCTTAAGGCTCGCAACGGTGTTCGGCATAAGTCCCCGCATGAGGCTGGACCTGCTGGTCAACGACTTTACCTACAGGGCCGTTAAGGACAGATTCATAGTACTCTTTGAGGCACACTTCAAGAGGAACTTCATACATGTGAGGGATGTGGCAAGGGCCTTTCTGCACTGTCTCGAAAACTTCGAGGCGATGAAGGACGAGCCATACAATGTGGGGCTCAGCAGTGCAAACCTGAGCAAGTGGGAACTTTGTGAGGAGATTAAAAAACAGGTGCCAGACTTCTACTTCGTAGAGGCACAGGTGGGCGAGGACCCTGACAAGAGAAACTACATAGTGAGCAACGAAAAGATAGAATCAACGGGTTTCAGGCCATGTTATAGTCTTCAGGATGGTATAAGCGAACTCATAAAGGGCTTTGAGGTTATAACAAGACAGATTCATTCCAATGTGTAGCCCACTCTATTAGGGAGGTGTTCCTGATGATTATAAGCAGAACTCCTTTCAGAATATCCTTCTTCGGGGGTGGCACCGATTATCCTGTATGGTACAGGGAAAACGGTGGAGCAGTTCTTGCTACCACCATAGATAAGTACTGTTACATAAGCTGTCGCTATCTACCGCCTTTTTTTGAGCACCGCCACAGGATAGTGTATTCCAAGGTGGAGAATGTGCGCGATATATCGGAGATAAAGCATCCTGCCGTTCGGGCTGTTCTGGAGTATATGGAGATAAAGGAGGGTGTTGAGGTACACCACGATGGAGACCTGCCTGCACGCACAGGTATGGGTTCCAGCTCTTCTTTCACCGTTGGACTCTTGCATTCATGTTATGCGCTTAAGGGTATTATGCCGAGCAAACATCAGCTCGCCAGAGAGGCCATACACATAGAGCGGGATGTATTGAAGGAGAATGTGGGCTCACAGGATCAGGTTCTTACGGCGATAGGTGGGTTTAACAGGATAGAGTTCACCACCGAGGAAGAGTTTATAGTTACACCAGTTACCATAACAAGGGAACGCCTGGAGAAGCTTCAGGACCATCTGATGCTTTACTTTACAGGGTTCTCCCGCATAGCCAGTGATGTGGCAAAGGCTCAGATAGAAAACACATCGAACAAGAAGCGAGAGCTCAACCTCATGCAGGGCATGGTGGACGAGGCGCTGGAGATACTTAACGGAGGAGGAGATATAAAGGATTTCGGCAGGCTCTTACACGAGGCCTGGATGATAAAGAGGGGGTTGAGCAACAGGATTACGAACTCCCACATAGACGAGATATACGAGGCAGCACGCTCGGCAGGGGCCATAGGTGGCAAGCTCCTGGGTGCAGGTGGAGGGGGATTCATGCTGTTGTTTGCAAGACCAGAGGACCAGCCGTTTATAGAGAGGCGTTTGCGCGGTCTGTTAAGGGTTCCCTTCAGGTTCGAAAGACAGGGCAGCCAGATAGTTGTGTACGAGCCTGATATGGCACCGAGGTACAGATAAGATGGATGTGCTGATACTCTGTGGAGGCATGGGAACAAGGCTCAAAGATGTAAGCGGGGAGTTGCCCAAACCAATGGTTGAGGTCTGTGGAAGGCCATTCCTTGAGCTTCTGGTGGATTATGTTCGTGGTTATGGATTCAGGCGTATCATATTCTGCACGGGCTACAGGGGTGAGTACATAGAGGAGTATTTCTCGGGCAAGGACAGTGGGTTTGTCTTCTCCCGAGAGACCACCCCCCTTGGAACCGCAGGAGCCATAAAGAACGCAGAGGGGCTTATAGAGGGTGAGGATTTCATTGTGTTAAATGGTGATAGTTTCTGCGATGTGGACCTTGCAGGATTCAGCCAGTTTCACCGCAGAAAGGGTGGTATCTGTTCTGTGGTGGTTGTAAAGACCAGCGATGTCTCTGACTACGGAAGTGTTGAATTTACCGACGATGGCAGGATTACGGGTTTTTTCGAGAAAAAGGGTGGAAAGGATGGATATGTGAATGCCGGCGTTTACTGCTTCAGAAGGGATGTTCTTGAGGAGATTCCACAGGGAAGTGCCTGTTCGATGGAGTATGAACTCCTGCCCTCCATACTGAACAGGGGTGTTTACGGGTATGTGTGCGATGGTTCGCTTTATGATATAGGCACACCATCTCGCCTTGCCAGGGCAAGACAGGAGTTATATGATATCTTAACAAGGCACAGAAAGGAGGAATAGGTTCATGAGCAGGGGACTCGATGTATTGCTTATAAAGCCTGGCAGCCAGGATATTCTTTACGGTAGTTTGAGCAAGGAGAATCTGACCGCCATAGAGCCACCTCTGTGGGCCGGTCTTATTGCCACTTTTCTGAAAAGGCGTGGTTACAATGTGAGCATACTGGATGTAGAGGCCGAGGGATGTAATGTGGGAGATGTCGCAGACAGGATAGAACACCTGAAACCGCTTCTTGTTGGTATAGTGGTCTCGGGAACGAATCCCTCTGCATCCACGATGAACATGACAGGTGCAAGGGTGATACTGGAAGAGATAGCACGCCGTGGGCTCGGGGTGAAGACCGCTCTTGCAGGACTTCATCCCAGTGCCCTGCCCGAACAGACGATGAGGGAAGAGAGGGTTGACTTTGTCTGTGAGGGCGAGGCCTTTTACACCTTTGCAGAACTCATCGATGCATTGAGGGATGATTACAACAGGCGTGATTTTCCCGTAAAGGGATTGTGGTACAGAAAAGACAGAGAGATAGTAGCAAACGAGCGTGCAGAACTCATAAAAGACCTTGACAGAGAGATACCCCATGTTTCATGGGAGCTCCTGCCCATGGACCGTTACAGGGCACATAACTGGCACTGTTTCCAGGAACCGGGCAGAAGGCGTAAGCCCTATGGAGTCATATATACGAGTCTGGGGTGTCCTTTCAGGTGCCACTTCTGCTGTATAAATGCCATATTCGGTGGGCCAGGTATAAGATACAAGAGTGCCCATAGCGTTGTGGACGAGATAGGCTGGCTTGTGGAGGAGTACGGGGTTAAGAACATAAAGATAATAGACGAGATGTTTGTGCTCAAGGAGTCCCATGTTCTGGACATATGTGAGGGTATAATAAGGCGTGGATACGACCTGAACATCTGGGCCTATGCCAGGATAAACACGGTTAACGAAAAACTGTTGAGGCGGATGAGAGAGGCAGGATTTAAGTGGCTCGCCTATGGCATAGAGTCTGGTAATGACAGGGTGTTGAAGAGCGTTACGAAAGGTATAAGCGTTGAGCGGACGAAAGATGTCATCGGCATGACCCAGGAGCTTGGAATAAATGTCATAGGCAACTACATATTCGGGTTGCCCGAAGATGACCACGAGAGTATGGAGGATACATACAGACTGGCCGAGGAGCTGAACTGCGAGTTTGTGAACATGTACTGTGCCACGGCCTATCCTGGTAGCGGCCTCTACGAACAGGCAGTCAGAGAGGGCTGGCCCCTGCCCGATAGCTGGTCAGGATACTCGCCCTATTCCTATGACCATCTACCACTGCCCACCAGGTATTTGAGTGCCATCGAGGTGTTGCGATTCAGGGATAATGCCTATGTGCGTTATTTTTCGGGCGAGAGGTATCAGAAGATGGTGAGGGAGAGGTTCGGAGAGGCCGTCCTTGAGGAGATAAAGAGCAAACTTACCCGTCGTTTGAGGAGAAAGTATCTTGAAGAGGTATCAACCTGACCTCCTGTTCTGTGTAGCAGGTCATCAAAAAAAGCCCTGACACATGAAGCTGAGGGAACTTTTAAAGAGGGTCATCCTTGGTGGGGGCGGAAGATTGCCCTCGCCCCAGGAAAGGGATGCGCTTGGCAGGGCATTTGCGCAGGTCGTAAAAAGAAGGTCTGAAAACAGAGACCTCTTTTCAGACCTGGAGAAGAAGAGGGACGAGCTCAGGCGCATAAGGGAGGAGTCTGTCTCGGACAGGACCCTTCTGGAAAGAACCATCGAGAGACTCAAAAAGAACGGTTTCAGGGTGGAGCTCTTCGAGGATGTTGAGGACCTGCTTTCAGCGGTAAAGAAGGAGGTCGAAGGAGAGAGGGTGGTGGTCAAGTCCAAATCCACCTTCTCGAAGGAGATAGGGCTTGCAAGGACACTTGAAGAATGCGGTATAGATGTGGTTGAAACGGACATAGGCGACAGAATCATACAGCTTTCGGGCACAAGACCGTCTCACCCCACAGGCCCGGCAAGTCATCTTGACAGAGGTGCCATCGCTGAAATCCTGTCAAAAAGGCTCGGCAGAAGGATACCGCCTGAACCGGAAGAGCTCATAAGGATTCTGCGAGAAGACATCGTCAATGCCATAGCCAGTGCGAGGATTGGCATTACAGGTGCCAATGCCATAACCTGTGAGGAAGGTGCGGTTGTTATAATGCACAACGAGGGCAATGTAACAGAGGTAACGAGGCTTGAGGGCAAACACATAGTGCTTGCCGATACGACCAAGATATACCCTGACCTCAAAAGCGTTATGGACATGCTCAGGCTTCAGTGTTACTACGCAACGGGGGGGATGCTCACCTCCTATGTGAACATAATTGCAGGTCCGAGCAAGACAGCCGACATAGAAAAACAGCTCTTCACGGGCATACATGGTCCGAAGGAGGTGGTCGTTTTTCTTCTTTCAAGAGCTCCTGAAGAGGGTCTCGAGGAGGCATCCCTCTGTATAGGCTGTGGTGGGTGCATAGTGGAATGCCCTGTGTATCTCGAAAAGGGTAGCCTGTTTGGCACTGGCTACAGGCACGGTGGTATAGGGGTGGTGCATGCGGGTCTTAAGGAGGGCCTTGCAAGGGCGGTAGAGGATGGCCTTTACTGGTGCACCCTGTGTGGTGCATGCACCACAAACTGCCCTGTGCGAATAGATACACCGGGGCTTATAAAACGCCTGCGCCACAGGGTTATGCAGGACGATGAGCTGCGAAGAGAGCTCAGCCACCTTAAGCTTGTTGGCAGGACCCTTACAGCCGGTGCAACCCTCAAGGTGCGTTCAAAAAGGGCATCCACAGAGATAGCGTATTTTCCGGGATGCGTTGCAGCCCTTACCACACCGGACATAAGAGAGAATGTAACCACCATATTGAAAACACTGTACGACGAGGAACCATCCATCATCAACGGCTGTTGTGGTGGAGTGTGGGAGAGCCTTGGACTCACATCAGAATACGAGAAGACCTTTGAGGAATTTACAGCGAGGCTCAGAAAGTACGGATGCAGACGAATCGTCATGACATGTCCGCACTGCTACGAGATACTCTGGATAAAGAAAGGTGAAAGGCTGAAAGATGCAGGCATTCAGGAGGTGCTCAGACTTACAGAGCTCTTTGGTGATGTGGAGCTTTCTTCCCCGAAAGAGGAGGGTTCAAGGGTTGCATACCATGACTCGTGTATATTTGGAAGAAGACTCGGCCTCTACGAAGAACCAAGAAGGATTCTGGACTCCATATACGAGGGGCTACTGTGTGAACTGACCCAGTCCAGGGAACACTCGCTCTGCTGTGGTTTTCCCGTCTCAATAGAGGAACCACAGGTTGCAGAGGCAATGAGAAGGAGGATAGAGGAATCAGCCCTCAAAGAGGATGTCAGGGTCGTCATAACGAGCGGTTGCCCGGGCTGTTTCCATGCCCTCAAGGGACTCAAAAACATAAAGGTCAGGGATATAACCGAGGTCCTCAAGGAAGCACTTATCAAGGTCGGGAAAAAATAGACGACATGAAACACCGAACATGAATCTTCCTGCTGTTTATAGCTGATCTAGTGATACTGTTGTTTATACTCTACCTCGCCATTGTGGTCAGAAAATATCTGTTTCCCATGTTATTTCAGGGGCTTCCAAGGTTCGAGTCTGATCTCTTCGTCTTCTACTGCATATTCCAGGTCTGGCTGTTTATATTCGCTTATGAAGGGGGCTATTCGAAACGGTTCACCTTCTGGAATGATGTGAAGTTTATCTGGAAGAGCACACTTTTGCCTCGCTAGGCATATTCACCGTGCTCTTTGCTGGCAAGCAGGGTATAAAGTTTCTCAAGGACGGTTATACTCAACATGACCATGTTTGCCTTGGTTATACTGCATGTGGCAAGGCCCTTTGTAAAGCACCACCTCATATATTATCTTGGCCTTATGAGGCGCAAGGTGCTCATCATAGGTGCATGACATATGGGACGGCTGGCACTGTCCGCACTTCGGAGGAAGAAGAGAACTAGGGATACGATATGGTTGGCTTTATGGACGACAGCGACAGGATCCCGCAAAAGGTGGAGGGCATAAAGGTTCACAGGGGTATAGACAGGGTGGAACGCTACCTGAGAATGTGTGATATACATGATGTGGTGATTGCAAAACCAGAACTTAAAAAAAAGACCGACTACAGAGCTTATAAACAGGATCCGGCACAAGGTGGATAACACTCTGTACATACACTCGATATATCGGGCATAGCGGTTATGCGAACAGAACTCAGACACTTCTTCCACGAACATACTGTCGGTATAAAGATAAAGAAATGTCCACTTCGTGTACAAGGTCTTCAGATTTCCATGGGGGATGATTATCCAGTATTATAGGGGGGTAGAGATAAAAGTCTTTTATCCACCCTCCCAAAACACTCCACCACAATCTCCCACGGAGTTCTAACTCCCTTGTAACTGTTCTTCCTCAAATAATTAAAGTAAAGATTATATGTGTATGCCTTACGCAGAAAAATCCCCCAGAGAATCAAACCCCTCAACCCTGTACAGCTCCTCCTCTATAAGCCTGTGAAAAGCCTTAACATCAGAGTTCCATGTCTTGGCAGAAGGGGGAATCCTCCTGTGTAGGATGCCAAATTCCTCCTCAATCAGCCTCGTAAACATACTACGCTCCTTACTCTGCCAGCTCCCAACAAACTCCCCTCCATTATCAGTCTGCACAACCCTCACTTCTATCCCCATATCCCTCAAGTGCCCCAGCACATACCTCGCAAAAACACAGGAATTGATAAGGCTCTGTTCAAACCCATAGGAGATGAAACTCGCCCCACTCCTTACACATCTTGCCGTATACTGATACACAGGAAGGTTATATCGCCTCAGGGCTGGATATAGCTCCACTATATCCTTAAGCTCCTTCACATCTATCTGAATCTTCTCAAAGGGCTTATAGAGGGCCTTTATGTGTCTTAAATCCCTCTTTCTCTGGTACTTCTTCCTTCTGGGTTTAATCATACCGTTCTGTTTCAATACCCTGTATATGGCACCAGATGAGCAGTGTAGAGAAAACTGGCTCTTAAGCCTTTCCGGACCCATGTGGGGAAAGTCCTCTCTCAAAGAGAGTATCCTCTTTTCAAGCTCATCGGGTATCTTGTGGGGAGAGTGTCTGGGTCTTCTGGGTCTATCGATAAGCCCTTTTGGGCCTTCTTTGAGGTAACGCTCCACCCATTTTCTTACGGTATCCCTCGTTGTGCCAAAGACCCTTGAGGCCTCTGACTTTGAGTGTTTCAGGGCATATTGAACCATTCTTAATCTCAAGTCAAAACTACTTTTCATGTCTTTTATTAACTGGTAATATTCTATTGGGGACAAGGTATCTCCTCCTTTCCAGTGTGGTAAGTTCTCTGGGGTTCATCCACCTTAATCTTACCACATCAAGGTGGAGACCTTGTCCCTTAATTGTACACACACTAAAATGAGCCTGTTGTTTTAAAAAGTGTATTCATGTGGTAAATTATATGGGCTATCCATGGTTCAGGCAGATGCTGCAGAAAATAGGGTATGTGCTACTGATGCTTGCATTTTAAGTTGCCATGCTGTTCAGGGCCTTCCAGCAGGCCCTGTTACCATAAACCGTGCATGCATGAAGGAGGTTTGTATATGTCAAATACTGCACTTATCACAGGTATTCGTGGACAGGATGGGGCGTATCTGGCGAAGCTGCTTCTTGAAAAGGGCTATAAAGTGTATGGAGCAGACCGAAGGAGCTCTGGGTGTGGTAGCTGGCGTCTTAAAGAGCTGGGCATAGAGCAGGATGTGGAAGTGGTATACATGGATCTACTTGAGCTTACAAACATCATGCGCACCGTAGAGAGGGTAAAGCCCGATGAGGTCTACAACCTTGCTGCCCAGAGCTTTGTGGGGGTATCCTTCGAGCAGCCCATACTCACCTCCG
>JALUQR010000134.1 GCA_027017505.1 bacterium | reverse complement strand
TACTTGACCCTAAGTGGCTTAACCTCAATGTTAAAAGCTTCATCCAGAAGGGCAACCCCTTCTGGGCGGATGAGCTTAAGACAAAACTTAAGGAAATCCTCGAGATATATTAATCCCCCTCTGTGTAGTTCATCTCAAGACAGGCATAGGCACTGTGGTTGTGGATGGACTCCATGTTCTCTGCCTCTATCCTTGCCCAGGTTATCTCCTTAAGTTTCTTAAGGTTAAGTGCCACCTCCCTTACCACATCCTCAACGAACATGGGGTTTTCGTAGGCGTGTTCTGTAACATACTTTTCATCCCTTCTTTTAAGCAGGGAATACACGGGGCTACTTGCAGAGGCCTCAACCACATCCACTATGTCCTCTATCCACACGAACTCACGAAACCTCACCCCCACGGTAACCCATCCGCGCTGGTTGTGCGCACCGTACTGGCTTATCTCCTTTGAACACGGGCACAGGGTAAGCACTGGCACCTTCACCTCGAGTATAAAGTCCAGCCTGTCTTTAAGTGCCCCGCAGAACCTGCACCTGTACTCCATAAGCCCCCTTGCCCGCGATACGGGTGCCTTCTTCTCTATAAAATAGGGGAATTCCACCTCAAGGTGTGCGGTTGAGGCGTTAAACCTTTTCTTCATCCGTGTGAGTATGTCTGGAAAGCTCTTTATGGTTATCTCTCCGCGGTGCTCGTTGAGTATCTCTATGAAACGGCTCATGTGGGTGCCCTTGAAGTGATGGGGCAGGTCCACATAGAGGTTGACAGACGCAACGGTGTGCTGGTAGCGGTTCTTTTTATCCAGCACCACTATGGGATAACGGATGTCCTTTACCCCTACCTTGTCTATGTCTATCCTTCTTGGGTCTGGCTGGCTCTGGACATCTTTAAGTGGCTTATCCTTCATGGTATATGGCACATGCGGTATCGCTCTCCCACACCCTGACCTCTTTGACCCTTATCCCAGGTGCATTGAGCCTTCTGGAGAGCTCCTCGTATATGTGGCGTGCTATGTTCTCTGCGGTTGTGTTGAGCCTGTCAAAGGGTGGCACCTCGTTCAGATAGCGGTGGTCAAGCCTGTCAACTATTGCGTTGGTCTCTTTCTTCAGCACCTTGAAGTCCAAGGCTATGTCTATCTCGTTGAGCCTTTCTGCCTGTACCACCACCTCCACCTTCCAGTTGTGTCCGTGGAGTCTCTCGCACTCGCCCTCGTAGCCACGAAGGTTGTGGGCTGCTGAAAAACCCGTCTTTATGATAAGCTCATACATTAGGTTACACCTGTATGCTACTTTTCTGGGGTCTGAAAACCTGTGAGCAAGGCCCCAATCAGCCACACTCTGTGTATCCACAGCCCCTGCACACAACACATCCATCTGCGTGTTCCACCGCACCACCACACTCAGGACATGCCCCCCTCTTTACCACATCCTGCACAGACGCAACCCTTCCTTTCATCCTCTCTGCCATGGCCACAGAGAGGGCTGAATCCTCCATGAACCCAGAAAGTGCCTTCTTACCCGTGGATATCTTGAACTGCATGTACCACTCCATCGCCTGTGCCAGTGCATCCGCACAGGATGTAACCCTCGATGCTCCATAACCCACTGGCAGATGACAGCTTATCCCGCGCATCTGTTTGACTATCTCTTCGGGGGATATGCCTGCCCTGAGTGCAAGGGATGCCATCCTGCCTATTGCCTCACACTGCGAGGTTGCACATCCACCTGCCTTTCCTATCTGGGTGAATATCTCGAAGGGTCTGCCCTCGGGGTCCTCGTTTATGGTAACATAGAGGTTTCCACAACCTGTCTTCATCTTTTTTGTTATACCGAAGGCCACCTCTCCACGGGGGCGTGGGTTCACATATCTGTCTGTCCTGTCCTCTTCTTTTCTGCCCTTTGTGAGAACCTGGTTCTCCTTTGAGCCATCCCTGTATACGGTAACCCCCTTACAGCCAAGCCTGTAGGCAAGTATATAGACCTTCTTTATGTCCTCACGGGTTGCAGAGGAAGGAAAGTTAACTGTTTTGCTTACCGCATTGTCCGTGTGGCGCTGGAATGCTGCCTGCATCTTTATGTGCCACTCTGGGGATACCTCGTGGGCTGTAACGAACACCCTCTTTATCTCCTCTGGCACATCCTCTATCGAATGAAGGTTTCCCTTTTCTGCCACCCTTTTCATAAGCTCGGGGCTGTAAAAACCCTCCCTCCTTGCGGTCTCCTCAAACACGGGGTTTATCTCCACAAGCTCTGTGCCGTCCATCACATTACGGGTGAAGGCCAGGGCAAAGACAGGCTCTATTCCTGAAGAGCATCCTGCTATTATTGATATTGTGCCCGTGGGTGCTATGGTTGTAACGGTTGCGTTCCTTACGGGCGGATGCCCCTCTCTATCGTAGACAGAGCCCTTGAAATTCGGAAATGCCCCTCTTTTTTCAGCAAGCTCCATGGACTTCTGTCTGCCACGCTTCTGTATAAAGCCCATGACCTTTTCTGCAACCTCAAGTGCGTCTTCAGAGTTATAGGGAATGCGCAGTTTAAGAAGCATGTCTGCAAAGCCCATCACACCAAGGCCAATCTTGCGGTTTGCCTTGGTCATCTCCTCTATCTTCTTTACGGGATAACGGTTCATGTCTATAACATTGTCAAGAAAGTGCACCGCTGTATCCACCGTATACCCAAGCCTTGCCCAGTCTATCTCATAGCGACCATCTGCAGAGGGTTTGAGCATGTTACTCAGGTTTACAGAACCCAGGTTGCAGGACTCATACGGCAGTAACGGCTGTTCACCACAGGGGTTTGTGGACTCTATGGTGCCCACATGGGGGGTGGGGTTGTCCCTGTTTATGCGGTCTATGAATATTATTCCAGGGTCTCCTGTCTTCCAGGCCATGTCCACAATCCTGTCGAATACCTCCCTTGCCCTAAGCCTTCTGGTAACCCTGCCTGTCCTGGGGTTTACAAGCTCGTATTCCTCGTCTGCTTCAACCGCCTTCATGAACTTCTCTGTGAGGGCTACAGAGATGTTGAAGTTCTGTAGCCTCTTGCCGTCCTCCTTGCAGGTAATGAACTCCATTATGTCAGGGTGGTCCACCCTCAATATACCCATGTTTGCACCCCTGCGTGTTCCACCCTGTTTTATGGCCTCGGTGGCACTGTCAAAAACGGTCATGAACGAGACAGGCCCGGAGGATATACCCATGGTGGAACCCACCACATCTCCCGATGGCCTGAGCGATGAGAAGGAAAACCCCGTGCCCCCACCAGACTTGTGTATAAGGGCTGTGTACTTGAGGGCCTCGAATATACTCTCCATGGAGTCCTCCACAGGCAGAACAAAACAGGCAGAAAGCTGTTGCAACTCCCTGCCAGCATTCATAAGTGTGGGAGAGTTGGGTAAAAAGTCAAAATCCACCATTACATTGTAAAACCTCTCTGCAACAGCCTCAACATCTGCTTCCTTATCATAGATGAGCTCTGCAGTGGCAATATTGAGGGCAACCCTGCGAAACATCTCCTCGGGTGTCTCTATCACATTGCCCTCTTCATCCCTCTTTAAATACCTGCGCTCCAGAACCTTAAGGGCATTCGCCCCGAGCACAGGCCTCTTAAGAAACGATCTGTAAGAGGCCCCTGCACTGGAACCAATACCCTCTCTCTGAATCTGTTCCATAAACACACCTCCTCAACCTGTTATCAACACAAAGAAAAACTCCTTCTGCCCTGAATCTTCTAACAGGCTGAATCTTCTAAATATTAAGAAATCTAACCGCACAAACCCCCACAGGTAATCAACACCTTTTCCACACAGGTTATCAACATCATATTGTATGCTGGTGAAGGATTAAACACAATATATTGTATATCAGGGTTCATGTCAAGAATTTTTTTTAGTGGGGTAAATCCCTGTGGGTTTTTAAAAATGGTAGGACCCCTGTTTGCGGGGGTGTTTTTTAAAGTTTTCTGAGTCTGGTTTCAACGAGTCTATCCATGCGGTAGTGTAGCACAAGTGCTATGAATTCTCGTATCTTAAGGGGGTCTAAGGGGCTGTAGAAGAGGTGTGCGGGGCATCTACAGTCTGTGGAGCCCACTCCCTTAAGGGGGCTTAAGAGTCCGCCCAGTTTTTCTGCAAGCTCGCACTCTATGGGGTCTTTTGTACGCACCGGGATTGCCCCAGCAGGTGTTGTTACAGCCCTTATGTAATCTATATGCCAGAACCGTTTCTTTCTTTTTCTCATGTGGCGGGAGAGTCTTTTTGAGAGTCCCCTTCTGGCAGAGCCCACATATACATAGTAGCCCTCTTTAAGCTCAAGGGGGGTCTGCCCCAGGGTTATCCTTTTCGGGGTGTCTGCCTTAAGTATGAGCATATAGGCACCCCTGTCGTCCGCCTCTGTTTCAACGATGTGCCAGGGTATGGCAAGCCTTCTTGTGGTGGTGGATACTCTCAGTGTGTCTGCAAGGCTTACCGCAAGGGGTATAACCCTCACGCTGGGTTTTATCCTCATGAGGGTGCGGGCAAAGGCAGGGTCTATGTGGAATTCCGGAAGAAAGTATTCCACCTTTTCCGAGAAGACCACAAACACCACCGCACCTTTTACACCGCCTTTAAGGCCTCCCAGTGTTTCAAGCTGTCTTACACCCCTTTTTGTTGGTGCATCGGGAAACATGGCAAGCCCGTTGGAATAGAGGGTTACTGATTTGACCTCTGTGAGTATCCTCTCGCCCCTGTGGTTTTCAAGCAGAAGGTCAAACCTTGAGTGCCCCCAGCCAACCTCCTCTCTTACGGGTCTGAAGCCCTCAAGCCCTGGCACAGCTCCATTTTCTATGAGAAAGCCCGCAATCTGGTTCGTCCTGTGGGTATGCACTATAACTGGATGCTCCTGCCTCTTTACCGCAACCACCGTGTATGGAAGGCCATCCCTTTTTCCAGCAGGCTCTAAAAGAAGTGTTGCTCCTGGCAGAAGCAGTTCCCAGAGTCTTCCAGGGTTTGGCAGATAGGCCCTGATGGTCCTACCCCTGAGGGTGCATTCCACAACAAACCTGTTGAGCCGTTCAACAAAAACCGCCTCCTCAAGGTCATTAAAAAGGGAAAGCTCCATAAGGGTCACAAACCTGTGGTTTATCTTATATAAGCCCTTACCGCAAGGAGCCCTCTTCTGAGTGCATCCTCGCTGTGCTGTTCAAGGGTGTATATCACCCCATCGGTGTGTCTTTCAAGAAGGGAGAAGAAGCGGGAGAAATCTATGGTGCCCTCTCCAACGGGCAGGTGTTCATCGTACTGGCCATTGTTATCGTGTATGTGCACCTCCTTTATCCAGTGGCCAAGGCTACCGAACCACTGCTCCATATCAACCCTGGAGAAGAGATTCATATGGCCTGCATCCACGCATACACCGAATGATGGAGAGTTCACCCTTTCAACAAGCTCCCTTATGGGAGCTGGCTCTGTCTCAAACACATTTTCAACGGTTATAACCGTTTTAAGCCTTTCTGCAACGGGCACTATCCTCTGCCATGTCTTAAGGCTCTGTGCAAGCCACAGCTCCACATTGCCATCGAAGCGTCTTTCATCGTAGCCTGCATGGAGCACTATCCTGAGGGGTCTCAGGAGCTCTGCTATCTCAAGGGTCTTGAGGTATCTCTCAACGGTTATCTCCCTTACCTTTTCATCCACCGCACCTGCACAGAGGTCCATGTAGGGGCCATGGATTGTGGTCTTAAGGCCTGCCCCATCGAGCTCCCTTTTGAAAGAGAGAATAAGGGCAGGGTCCACCTCATCCACACTGTGGTTGTCAAAGTAGAGCTCGGGGTTTATGGACTCCTCTATTATGTCCCCTATCCGCTCAAGGAATACCGGATACGGTATGTGGGCATGAAGATTCATGACAGTAGAGTATTTAATACCAACCCGCAGGGGATTGCAAGATAAAATAACACTGCCAGCATGGATAAAGACTTTCAGGACAAAAACAATTGATACCCCCTGTGTATGGCTGGTAATATATCCCTGTATGGAGAGGGTTACCATAATAGGTGGTGGGCTTGCAGGGTGTGAGGCAGCCTGGGCTGTAAGAAGGCTTGGTGGGGATGTAACCCTCTATGAGATGAAGCCCCTTAAGTTCAGCCCTGCCCACAGGCTTCCAGGCCTTGCAGAGCTTGTGTGCAGTAACTCGCTGAAGTCAGAGGACCTGGAGAATGCCTCTGGACTGCTTAAAGAAGAGATGCGCCTTCTGGGCTCCATAGTTATGGAGACCGCAGGGAAAACCCGTGTGCCCGCAGGCAAGGCACTTGCGGTGGACAGGGTGAGGTTCTCCGAGCTTATAACACAGATGCTCGAAAATGCAGGTGTGAGGATAATAAGGCAGGAGTGCTCCTCCATACCCACCGACAGACCCCTCATTATAGCAACAGGCCCTCTTACAAGTGAGTCCTTTGCAAGCTCTCTTGAGGTGCTTCTTGGCAGAAGCAACCTCTACTTTTATGATGCCATAGCCCCGATAATCTACAGGGACTCCATAGACTTCTCCAAGGCCTTCAGGGCATCACGCTACCAGAGGGGTGGAGACGATTACATAAACTGCCCCATGAACAGGGAAGAATACGAACGCTTTGTAAAAGAGCTTGTCTCTGCGCGCAAGACTCCCCTCAGGGAGTTCGAGCACATACCCTTTTTCGAGGGCTGTATGCCAATAGAGGAGCTGGCACGCAGGGGTAAAGACACCCTTGCCTTCGGCCCGCTCAGGCCCGTGGGTCTCAAAGACCCGAGAACAGGCAAGACCCCCTACGCGGTGGTCCAGCTCAGAAGGGAAAACCGCGAGGACACACTCTACAACATGGTGGGCTTCCAGACAAGGCTCACCTATGGAGAGCAGAAAAGGGTGTTCAGCCTAATACCAGGGCTTGAAAACGCAAGATTTGCAAGGTACGGAAGCATACACAGAAACAGCTATATAAACTCTCCGGTACTGCTTCTTCCAACCCTACAGCTCAAAAAAGACCCCCTCATACTTTTTGCAGGCCAGCTTACAGGGGTTGAGGGCTACTGTGAGTCTGCTGTAACGGGCATAATAGCGGGTATAAACGCATGGCGCCTGTGTGTGGGGCTTGAGCCCGTGTTTCCTCCGCCCACAACCATGGCTGGAGCCCTTCTTGACTACATCACAAGCCCTGAAAGAAAGGACTTCCAGCCAATGAACGCAAACTTTGGCATACTGAAAAAAGAAGGGGGACTTTCCAGAAAAGAATGTGCCCGCAGGGCACTTGAGGAGACGAAACTCTGGATTGAGAAAATCCTTGCAACACCACCCGGGATTTGATATTTAACCACTATGGACAGACGCAGAGAGATACTGCTTAAAGCCCTTCAGAGCGAGGATGACATAATAAAACGGGCCTCTGCAGAGGCCATTGAGAACCTTGAGATACGCGAAAGGCTTCCAGAGCTTGAACGGATAATAACTGGCAACGGTACAAGGCTTGAGAAACTGCGTGCCCTTTACTCCCTCTCAAGGCTTCGCGGTGAAAAGGCCATGAGGCTTGCAGTAAAGGCACTTTCAGACGAGGATGAGGATGTAAGGGCAACTGCCATAAGGGTGCTCGCAGAGATTGGCGATAGAAGAATACTGCCAGAGCTTGTGGAAATGCTCAGGGACGAAAGCGATGTGGTAAAGAGGGTCACACTGGATGCACTGTTTAACTTCAGAGAGCCAAAGCTCATAGCCCCGCTTCTTTACACACTCAAGAGCAAAGACCCTGGTGTTATAGAGCGTGCCATAAGGCTTATTGCACGGATAGGGGATAAGAAGGCAGAGCAGGCAATGATTTACTTTTCCATGAAGGGCACAACTGTCATAAGAGAGCTTGCCATAAAGGCGCTTGGCATGATGGAGGGTTAGCCCACCTCTTTTGTAAAAAACTCGCCAATGTCCATCTCCCTTGAGCAGGGGTCTGCAGAGCCCACTATCTGCGGAGCAGAAGGGCTTGACGCAAGATCAAGCTCAAAGGGCTCTTTAAGCTGTTTTCCATCCCTGTCGTAGACAACCTTAACCACAGGTCTCTCGGTATCCACAGGGTTTGCCTTTATGACCACACCAACCTCGTTTGTGGAAAGCCTTACAAGGGTGCCCACAGGATACACACCCAGCATGTCCGCAAACTTCTCCACCATCACGGGGTCAAAGTGTTTGCCACTCAGCCCCTTGAGAATCTTCAATGCCTCGCTTGGCTGATATGGCTTCTGATATACCCTGAGGGTGGTGAGTGCATCGTAGGAGTCCGCAATGGTCACTATCATGCTGAGGGGATGCACATCTCCCTTAAGCTCTGGATAGCCCGAACGATCGTACCTTACATGGTGCTCGTAGACGAGCCTTGAGACAAGCTCCTTTATGCCGTTTATCCTCTTTATTATCCTCTCTCCTATAACAGGGTGCTGTTTTACCTGCTCCCATTCCTCGTAGCTTAAGCTTCCCGGCTTTTTTATAATATCCTCTGTAATGCCGGTTTTTCCTATATCGTGCAGGAGCCCTGCGGTGCCCACCACCTCGAGTTCTTCTCCCTCAAGCCCGATAAAACTGCCCAGTGAAAGCCCTATTATGCTCACATTAACAGAATGGTTGTAAAGATAGGTATCGTAGTTCTTTATCATGGTGAGCCCTATCATGACACTTGAGTCCGAGAGCACAAGCTCTGCCATCTCACCAACCACCTTTTTCACAGGCTCTGCCCGTGGAAGCTTGCCCATCCGTATGTCGTTCATGGTGTCCTTGACAACCTCTATGGCATCGTTGTATACCCTGAGGAAAACACCCTTTCCTCTTCCCACAGCCCTGAGGGTTATGTGGGTAACCCCACTTTTCGAAAGCTCTCTTTTGAGATTATCCACACCAGTGTGGTCTGCAAGCAGGGTGTCCACGAAAGCTATGAGCTCTCTTTCTGACACACCCTTTTCAAATATAATGGCCTCTATCTCCTTGCCATTCATTCTGGAAAACAGGTCAGGATAGTCCTCTCTTCCCCTGGCAACGGGCACATCGTCAAATATCAGCTCATCGTTTACCATTGCAACAACGAGCTTGTTCTTTGTGCGGAGAAACTCTGCAAGTAGCTGTTGCAGTCTTCTGATGGTACCTATCACCGATGGATGTTTGGGCGGGTAGAGTTTTCTCGTCTGAAAAGAGGAATTTATGGTTCTCAGTATATTATCCTTTGACTCTTTATTCATTGACTAACTTTCCTGCACCTTACCTTCGAGCACCCTTCTGCAGGTAGCATACAGCTGTCCTGTGGACTGCTTGCACACCTTTCTCACTATATCGAGTGCCTCTTCACCACCTATCTTGCCGAGCGAAAGTATGGCAAGGGTCTTAAGCTCCTCGTTTATCTCCTTGCGAAACCAGACCTTTCTTGTTGCAAGCTTTTTAAGATATGGAAGCGCCCTTCTGTCTCCTATAATGCCCAGTGCCTTTATGGCCTCTTTTTTAAGTTCGGTGTTGTCCGTAAATGTCTCTCTTCGTATGGCAAGCTCACCGAGGATGTCCACCGCATCTTTATCCTTTAGAAGGGCAAGCGATATTATGGCCTGTCCCTTGAGTGTGCGGTCTGCGTCCCTGTCGTGTATGGTTGCTATAAGAAGTTTTGAAGAGCGTGGTGATGGTATTCTGGCAAGGCTTTTAAGCACCTCCTTTTTTACCCTTACATCCTCGTGTCTGTAGGCCCTTTCAAGGGCACTCAGAGAGTCCTCTCCACCGATGGCTCCAAGAAGGGCCACCATCTGGCGCACCGCAAACCAGCGCGGGTCGTTGAGTCTGGCCTCAACCTTCTCTCTTATCCTGTCACCAAAGTAAACGAGCACATTGAAAAGCCTCCTTCTTACAGAGGCATCCTCAACATCCACGATGGCATCGAGCATTATCTCTACGGAACGCTCCTCACACAAAAGGAGCAGATGATGTATGGTGGTGCGCTCGGGCTCTTCAGGCCCACCTATCCTTACCACAAGATACCTTATGGTCTCCTCCTTGAGAAGCTGGAACAGACATTCCCTTGCCTTCTTTCTTATCTCTTCGGGAAGGGTCTTGGTAAGGGTGTGTCTTAAAAAGACCTTGAGTGCGGGAAACAGCCTGTCGAACTCACCCGCATCCATAACTGGAAGTGCATTCTCAACTATGCGGATTGCAAGGTCATTGTATCTTATAACATCGCGCTCTTTGTCTATCCTCTTAAGGAGTGTCTCAAGGGTGTCCTCCTCGGTTGGGGCTTGCTCCTCTTCCTTTCTTTCAAGGTCTGTCTCCTTATCGCCCTCCTGGCTCTGTGAGTCTGCGTACTCTGTTTTCTGTCTTTCCCTCTCAGCCTCTATCTCCTCAAAGGTAAGCTCGTTTACGAGCAACCCCCGGGTGTTCTCGCCTATCACAATCCTTTCGGCACCACCCCTCTGGAATATCTCCTCTGGCTTGGATGCAAGAAGCCCGAGGAAAACAAGCACATCCTTTTCCGTAATACCCCTGGTGAATGTTACGGTGTGTATCTTTCTTAAAAAGAGCTCCCTTGCAAGGGACGATGAGAAGGGATGGGCACTGGGTGTTCCGTTTATGGTAACCCTCTTGTCCTCTATCCTGAGTATCACCTCTCTTTCCTCTTCAAGGAGCTTCATTATGAGACTGTAGCAGTTTTTGACCGCCTCGAACCTGTTGGGATGCCCTTCGGGATAGAAGTTAAGTGTCTTGACAGCCCTGTTCAGTTCAATTAGTATGTTTGTAATG
>JALUQR010000133.1 GCA_027017505.1 bacterium | reverse complement strand
TACAGGACAGGGGGCTCAAGCCAGTTGTGTATCCCCACTGGGTTCACAGGCTGTTTTTCAGGTGCAAGGTGTGTCACGAGGGTATATTCAGGATGACCCGTGGTACAAACCCCATAAACCACGAGACCATGGAGGCGGGAGAGTTCTGTGGAGTGTGCCACAACGGAGAGCTCTCCTTTGATACCCGTTCAGAGGATGGGTGTAAAAGGTGCCACATACTTGGCATGCCAGAGGAAAAACGCCTGATAGACCTCTCACTTATAAGCCCTGAAGAGCTCTCAGGTATAGCAGAACGCGTGGGAGCATACTGGGATGCGGAGAAACTTCCCGAAGGGAAGTATCCCCTTGACAGATTCGGCTTCATAGACTGGATAGCCCTTGAAAAGACAGGTGCATTCAGACCTGCAAGCACACTTAAGAACCTGGGCGAAGACCAGGAAGACAGGGTAAGGGACAACAGGATATTCTTCCGCTCCACCAGCAAGTTCATGAAGAATGTGATATTTGACCACAAGATACACTCAACCTGGGTCAAATGCGAGCTGTGTCATCCAAACCTTTTCAAGCCCGAACTCGGTGCAAACACCGTAAGAATGCGTGAGATGAGCGAGGGAAAAAGCTGTGGAAAGTGTCACGGCAAGGTGGCGTTCACCTATGCGGACTGCAGGAGATGCCACAACCACCAGGGTGGACCTCCTGAAGGAGTGCTCATAAGAAACCCCCTGCCTGCAGATCAGTAGCCCCTTCTCTGATGTGCATGGGGCAGTTCCTCTGTCTCGCCCATGAGGTCCCAGATGAGATAGGCTATTACCTCCGGAGCTATCACCGTATGCTGGTTGCCAGAGCGTGCAAGCTCACCCCTCAGGTTCTTTCGTGTCTCGGGGTTGCCCGTAAGGTCAAATATCACATCCACATCCTCACCCATGGCAACTATCTCTTTGGTATCCGTGTAGACAGGTATTCCCCTGCTCTTTGCCACCTCCACACCAGGTGCATCCGCCCTCTTTTCAGCACAGCCAACTATCTTAAGGCCTGTCTTTTCTCTTTCGGAAAGCTTCTTTAAAAATACAGAACCAACTCTGCCAAGCCCCACTATTGCAACCCTTACCTCCTTCTTCTCATCGCCCATCCTATCACCTCCAGCGATTCTTAACATATTTTCAAAGATATAACATTGTGGCTCTTTGAGTCAACATAAAATCTCCCATTTAAATTTCGGCATCATCCCGGCCGTACTTTAGGCTTAGTTTTTTTCTTGACCTCTCAATGCCAAAAGGTTATAAGGGTTTCTATGTTCAGGGAGGTTAGAAGACTCTACCTGAGTGTTGGTGAAACGGTGGTTCACCTGCACCATCCTGAGTGGGGCACGGGGCTTGTTGTGGAGGAGATAAACTCCACCGTGCCAGGGGGGATGAGTATGGTCAGAATAGAGTTCAAGCACGCAGGCCTTAAGACATTCAATAACGATATAGACAGTCTCTACTGCTGTTATTATGCGGGTATAAGAAGGTGTGATGAAGAGTATTAGGGCCTAAAAGAGCGGGCTTCCGCTCATCTCCGCTGGTATATCCATGCCCATTATCTTGAGCACCGTTGGGGCGACATCGTAAAGCCCTCCCTCACGCAGGCTTATCCCCTTGAGTTCAGGGTCAACGAGCACGAAGGGCACGGGGTTAGATGTGTGTGCTGTGTGTGGCTCACCTGTCTCGGGCTCTTTCATCTGTTCCACATTTCCGTGGTCCGATGTTACAATAACAGTCCATCCCTCTTTGAGGGCAGACTCAACCACCCTTCCAACAGCACTGTCCACAGCCTCGCAGGCATTTATGGCAGCCTTGAGTGAACCCGTATGCCCCACCATATCACCGTTTGCAAAGTTAACCAGTATAAAACCGTAATCATCTCCAAGCGTCTCGATTGTCGCATCTGCTATTTCCTTTGCCCTCATCTCTGGTCTCTTATCGTATGTTGCTATGTCTCTCAGGGATGGTATAAGAAGGCGGTCTTCACCCTCAAAGGGTTTTTCCACACCTCCGTTAAAGAAGAATGTTACATGGGCATACTTCTCTGTTTCAGACACCCTGAACTGTTTTATTCCCCTTTGGCTCAGCACCTCACCCAGAATGCTTCGGAGCTCCTGGGGAGGAAACAGCACGGGCAGACGGAATCTTCTGTCGTACTCAGTCATGGTGATGAAAAACTTAAGTCTTGGTGTCTTTTTTCTTTCAAACCCTGTAAACTCTTCCTCTGTAAATGCCCTTGTGAGCTCCCTTGCCCTGTCTGCCCTGAAGTTGAAGAATATCACCCCATCGCCATCCTCAACCGTTGCAACAGGTCTGGAGTGTTCGGCTATTACAACGGGTTTTATGAACTCATCGGTTATGCCATCTCTGTAGGAGTCCACGATGGCCCTTATGGGAGAGTCCTTTTTTTCTGCGTCAGCCAGGACAATTGCGTTGTAGGCCTTCTCCACCCTGTGCCATCGTCTGTCCCTGTCCATGGCGTAGTATCTGCCACTTATGGTGGCTATCCTGCCTGTGCCCAGCTCGTGCAGTTTTTCTGTGAGCTGTTTTATGTAGTTTATACCACTTTCAGGCGGGGTATCCCTGCCATCTGTAAAGGCGTGTATGTAGACCTCCTTTATGTCCTCGCTCTTTGCCACTTCAACAAGTGCATAAAGATGCTCCATGTGGCTGTGCACACCTCCATCTGAGAGAAGCCCCATAAGATGCAGTCTTCCGCCACTTTCCTTAAGCTCTGCAAGGTGTTTCAGAAGCACCTGGTTGTTTCTGAACTCTCCCGTTTTTATGGCCATATTTATGCGGGTGAGCTCCTGGAATATCACCCTTCCTGCTCCCAGGGTGAGGTGACCCACCTCGCTGTTTCCCATCTGGCCCTCTGGAAGACCCACGGAAAGCCCTGACGCATTGAGCCTTGTTGTGGGATACATTCTGTAAAGGCTGTCAAGGTTCGGGGTATCTGCTAGCTCTGTTGCATTACCATCGTAGTGTTTACCCACACCCCAGCCATCCATTACGATAAGCATAACCCTTTTCATTACTGGATAACCCTCTTGTATATGGAAGTCTCTGTAATATCGAGTGTGGCCTTTTTGCCGTAGCCTTCGAGCCTGAAGGTATTCCACCGCTCACAGGCAGAACACCTTGCGGTCCAGCCCCTTCTGGTGTGGCCACAGTGTGTGCAGATAAAGATGGGTATCAGCTCATCCCCTGCTATAAGGGACTCGAAGAGAGAGACCGCTCTGTCGGGCTGATTTCTTCTCAGATAGGCCTCTGCAAGGAGTATATCCCTGTAGGGTGTGTCCTCTGTCTCTATTGACTCAAGCTCTGCTATGGCGTCATCCACCATCTCAAGCCTGAGGTAGAACCTTGAAAGCAGTAGTTTCAGCGATACATTTGCTGGAGCCTTCTCCAGTGCACCCCTGTAGATGGCAAGCATACCATCGGGGTTTGACTCTGCCATGTATATGTCCTCAAGTTTTATGAGAAACACCGTGTTGCCAGTCTTCTCGAAGGCGGACTGCCAGACCCTTCTTGCCTCTTCTGTATCCTCAAGTCTCAGGTAGCATTCCCCAAGGAGCACATGGAACGGCACGAATCCTTCGTCCTGTTTTATGCCCTCCTTTAGAAGCTCCATTGCCCTGTGGAGTTTGCCCTCCTCGATGAGCTTCTGGGCTGTCTGGTAGTAAAGCCCCTTCAGACGCTCCCTCTGTTTTTGGACGCATTCCCTGTTAGCCTGTCTTTCGCAGTACTCTATGAGCTTCTTCTCGTAGGCGAGTGCAGACTCTGGCTCACCATCTTCGAGTTTCATATCCCTCAGTTTTTTAAGTGCATGGGGGTTTACATCATCTATGCTGAGTATCTCCCTGAGTAGCTTTTCCTTTCTCTCCCCTGATACAACAGCCTCTGAGAGCCTTACGAGCATCTCCACATCCGAGGGATTCCTCGAAAGATACTCCTCTAAGAGGGATGAGGCCTTCTCTGGCATACCTGCCTTAAGATAGGCCTCTGCAAGGTACACCGTGGTTGCCCTGTTTGAGGGGTTCATCTCAAGGGACCTCTTCAGTGTGTCCACCGCCTTATCGTACTTTCCCCTGAACAGAAGGTCCACACCCTCTCTGTGGAGCCTTTCTGCCTGTTCAACTGCCTTCACCCTGCGTCTTTCCCTTACATCCCTTATGAGCCTTTTTGCATCCACAAAAAGCGAGTTTATTGCCATGACAACCACACCCGCAACAAACCCCGCAAAGAGGACCACTGTTACGGGCAGTTCAAATGTCCACTCATCTGTTATGATGAACTTTACCTCCACCGGGTTCAGTGTGTGCAGGTAAAAAAATGCACTCATTATTATGATTATAAACAGAAGCACTATCCTTGTGTGCATGGGGTTTGACTCCCTTTTTAAGATTGCTCAGTGCGAGTAGGGTTCTCCCTTCATTATGGTAAATGCCCTGTATATCTGCTCTGCAAGGACCAGTACCGCAAGCTCATAGGCAAGGGTGAGTGACGAAAGTGACAGGAGTCTGTGTGCCCTTTTCTTTACGGTCTGGGAAAGCCCGTAGCTTCCGCCAACCACGAAACACAGCCTCTTTCTGCCTGAATGGACAATCACATCCTCAAGCCAGTCTGCAAACTCCCTGGTTGTGGGCATGGTGCCCCTTTCATCGAGTACCACAAGCAGGTCTTCTTTTTTAAGCACCCTCTCAACTCTTTCTGCCTCTTTCCGTAAAAGCTCCTCTCTGGTTACACTTGCAGAGCTTCCAGCTGGCCTTACCTTTATCAATTCAACCCGTGTGTATCTTCCAATTCTTTTTATGTACTCATCTATGGCATCTCTTATGTATCCCCTCTTTATGGCACCAACCACTACGATGGCTATCTTCAACTTACCTTAACCTGCTTTTTTCTCTTCTGCAAGCTCAAGCCTGGGACAATCCATCCACAGCCCCTCTATATCGTAGAATGCCCTGACCTCATCGAGGAATATGTGGGCTATAACATCCACATAGTCCATGAGAATCCACCTGCCTGTTTCAAACCCCTCTATGCTGAGTGCGGAAAGTTTCTTCTTTTCCATCTCCTCTTCAACATATCTGGACACACTCTGGGCCTGTCTTTCAGAGCCCACGGTGCATATAAGGATATAATCCGCTATAGACGATACTCCCCTGACATCTATAATCACCACCTGCTCTGCCTTCTTCTCCTTTACGAGCCTGGCTATCTCGATGACCTTCTTCTTTGAGCTCTCTTTTATGGAACCCCTCCTTTCTGCTGTTTCCATCTATTCCCTGTAAAGCCCCTTTGTGTTTATATACTCCTCCACTTCAGGTGGCAGAAGATACTTTACCGAAAGCCCCTGTCTTATCCTCCTGCGTATATCTGAAGAGGATATATCGAGGAGTGTGGTGTCTATATAAGTCACCCTGTGGTTAAAGGAATTCATGTAGGCATCTACTGCCTTATCATACCAGAACTTTTCCGCCAGTTCAACAGGCAAGCATTCCCCTGGTTTTTTTACAGGATAGCCTGCCCTCTTTATAACCACAAAATCTGCATGCCGGAAGAGCTCTTCATATCTGTGCCATGTTGCTATGCTGTTGAACTGGTCCGTGCCTGTAATTATGCTCACCCTGTAGCCCTGCTCGGTAAGCTCCCTTACGGTATCTAAGGTGTAGGAGGTCCCTCCCCTTTTTATCTCCATACGGGAAAGCACGAAGAAGGGGTTATCCCTTATGGCAAGCTCTATCATCCTGAGTCTGTCTTCCACGGGGGCAAGTGTCTGGGTGTATTTGTGTGGTGGTATGTTCACCGGCACAAAGAATATGCTGTGCAGGCCACAGAGCTCTCTTACCTCTTCTGCGGTTCTCAGGTGTCCGTAGTGTATGGGATTGAATGTTCCACCGAGTATGGCTATATTCTCTTTCATTTAGCTTATCTCACCGGTACAGCTTGAGCCACTGCCCGCTGTGCATCCGTAACAGTGCAGACCCGTGGTTATAACCCTGTGTTTTAGTTTTTCCATGTGGAAGTCTTTTATGTGGTCTGGTGCACCGCTGTTGCATCTTAAGGAGAGCATCTGGTTGAAGTCGCAGTCATGGAGGGTGCCGTCCCATCCCACACTCAGTGTGGTTCTGCACATGAGGGCCTTTATGGTCTCGGCGTTGAAGGAGTCTGCAAGCCGTTTCATGTAGGAAGAGAGATTTCCCGAGCCCTTGAGAAATTTAAGAAACCTTCCCACAGGCATGTTAACGAGTGTGTAGAGGTTGTTGAATCTTATTCCGTATCTTGAAAGCCCTTTTCTGAACTCCTCTTCGAGTCTCTTCTGTGATGCGGGCAGATATGCTCCTGCGCTGTTGTACATGAGGTTAAGTGTGAGCCCTGTTTTTTCATCTCCGTAGCCAAGGCTGTTAAGTGTTCTTAGTGCTGATATGGATGCCCTGAAGACCCCGCTACCACGCACCCTGTCTGTGATTGCCTCTGTATAGTGGGGAAGACTTGCGATAACCTCTGCACCACTGCGTGCAAGAAGCTCTGGTATATCGCTGTAGTTCTTTTCCGTAAGTATGGTGAGATTGGTTCTCACAATAAGGTGTGTGTCCATTCTGGCACATTCCTCAACGAGCCAGCGGTAGTGGGGGTTCATCTCTGGTGCACCACCTGTTATGTCCACACATCCTATGTGGTGCTGGTCCACCACACGAAGGCAGTACTCCATTATCTCTTTCCGCATCAGCTCCCCTCTTGCAGGGCCTGCCTCCACATGGCAGTGTTTACAGCTCTGGTTGCAGAGGCTACCCAGGTTCATCTGAAGTACTCTTACATCCTCTGCCCTCAGCGGATAGTGCCCGCTCTCACGGAGCATATCATCGAAGCTTTTAAGACCCCTTACATCCTCCATGGTCGTCTCAGAGGCTTATCTTCTCCATAACATTCTTCATCTGCACACCGTGTATGAGACTTGCTCCACCCCTTATGGCAGACGCAACATGCACCGCCTCTGTCATCTCCTCAGGTGTTGCACCCTTCTCAAGACATGCTCTGGTGTATGCATCTATACAGTAGGGGCACTGTACTGCATGTGCCACTGCAAGTGCTATTATGGCCTTCTGTTTTTCATCGAGTGCACCATCCTTGAACACCTCTGCGTACCACTCGCTGAACTTCTTCCACAGCCCTGGTGCGTGCTCACCCACCGAGGAAAACCTGTGTAAATCCTCTGGCCTGTAGTATGTATCCATACCCCTGCCTCCTGGTTTTTCTTAATACTATATAAAAGAGCCTTTCTAAGTCAAGCCTCTGCGGTTGGTGTTACGCCTTCTTGTTTTAAGCTTTATTCCGAATATCTCTCCTATGGGCTGGGCAATGCGCCTGCGTGTCTCTGGCGGGGCATACCTGACATAGAGCATACCCAGTATTGCCACTATCACACCTCCCACGAGGTCGTATATCATGTCCCACATGGTATCTGCCAGTCCCTTCTGGGTCTGTTTGTCAAATAGATTGTCCACCGTAAATTCCAGTATCTCCCATATACCACCCATCGCCATGGCGAATATTACTGTGAAGAAACCTATAAGTGGTACGGAGAGCCTTATCTTTCTTGTGTAGTGCAGTGAATACACCGTAACGAAGGCAAGAAGCGCTATTATGGCAGAGCCCAACAGATGCAGGAACTTATCCCACATCCACACCCTCTCGTAGAACATGAGCCACTCGCCGAGGAATGTGTGCAGAAACAGTATAAGGGTTATGAGAAAATCCAGCTCAAAGGGCAGGTGTATCCTGTGGTTTCGTTCCACAATGCTTGGCACAAAGCTCAGCACTATGGCAACAAGTGTGGCAACTGCAAACAGATAGTCCGCCTTGTATACGAGGTATGGCAGAAGCAGTATGAGCAGTATCTTCATTGTCCAGGAAAGTACATAGCTCACCTCATCGGACCTCCCTGTTTATATTATAGGGGCAAAGGGCCTTTAAATGCACATTGAAGTTTGCCATGGCCAAAAACTGGGCTATAATTGTTAGGAAAGATAACTTAACGGAGGTGGCACAGATGGTCATGGCTGAAGATATATGCCCTGTGTGTAAGAAAAGTGTGGATGATTGCATATGCTGTCCTGAATGCGGGCATGTGTGTGTGCTGAACGAGGGCGAGCTCTACTGTCCTGTCTGTGGTCCTGTAAAGCCACGCGATGAGGGAGAGCCCTGATACCTCTTAAGCCTTCCCAGTATGTGTTTTAGCCCGCGTGTGAGTTTATCCCTGTCCTTTCTTCTAAGTATATAGGCAGGATGGTACACACATACCACAACCCTGCCATCAAGCTCTGTGATTTTTCCATGTTCAAACTCCCTTGTTCCTGTAACCGCCTGGAAGGCGATTCTACCCGCACATATTATCACACGAGGATTCACTATCTGGAGCTCCTTTTTAAGAAGTGGCAGGAAAAACTCTATCTCCTCTTTTGTTGGTGGTCTGGTCTTGAGTCTCTCTATGGGTAGTGTGGGCCAGAGTTTTACCACATTGGTTATGTAGAATCCATCCCTGGGTCTTTTGAAGACCTTCTCGACAAGGGCGATGAAAAAACTGCCAGCCCTTCCAACAAAGGGTATGCCCAGTTCTGTCTCCTTTCTGCCAGGTGCCTCGCCAACTATGGCTATGGGGCTTGCGGGGTCTCCACTGCCAAAGACAGGCCTCTTTGTGGAAAGGTCCTCTCTCTTTGAAAGCTCTCTTTCAAACCTTCTGAAAAGCAGTTTTATTTTTCTCTCTCGTTCCACAGTGTGAGCTCTTCCACCGATGGGTCTTCCTGTCTTGCGGGTTCTTCCTGCGGGACCTCCTCGGAGATGTATCTGCCCTTGTATATGTATCGTTCAAAGAGCCGTTGGTATTCTGACCAGTTTCCCCTGCCCTCTTTCTTCTCCATCAGTGCCTCTATGGCGTTGACCTTTGCGTCCATATCGTCAAGATAAAAGAGCACCATGGCCTCCAGTGTCTTTGGCCTCTTTGGTGAGCCGAACTCAAGGTGTCCGTGGTGGCTAAGTATCATGTGTTTAAGGAGCATGGAGAGCTCTCCGGGAAAGTCTTCAAGCTCTCTTATCTTTGAGTCCACAAGCTCCACACCCATCACTATGTGTCCCAGGAGTCTACCCTCATCGGTGTAATCGAATGAGCCCGTGGAGGAAAGCTCGTAAATCTTTCCTATATCGTGCAGTATGGCACCTGCAACGAGAAGGTCAGGGTTTATCCCCCTGTAGTGTGAGGCCACAAGTGTTGCGAGTCTGCAGAGAGAGAGCACATGCTCTATGAGCCCGCCCACATAGGGATGATGAAAGCTCCTTGCAGCAGGCACTGTCATGAATCTTTCCCTTATGTGGGGATCTGCGAAAAGGCTCTTGAGAAGCCTCTTTATGTGCCTGTCCCTTATTCCATCTATGATGCTGTCAAGCTCTCTCATCATCTCCTCGGGCCTGAGTCTTGCAGAGGGCAGGTAGTCAACCATGGAGAACTCCTCTGCGTTGAGCCTCTTTATGTCCATTATGTTCAGCTGTATGCCACCCTGATACGGCACGGACTGGCCTTTGACCATCACCACATCATCTCTTTCGAACCTGGTGGTGAGTTTTTCCGCATCGTTCCACACCCTGGCATCCACCTCGCCTGTTCTGTCCTTGAGTTTGAGTATAAGGTAGGGGCTTCCGCTACGGCTTATGCCCGTGTCTTTTCTCACAACGAGAAAGCTCGTTTCCACAGGGTCTCCTGGTTTTATGTCCTTTACGAAAATGGTTTTCATCTTTTAAGCCTCTTTTCTCTTTCTATAAACCATTTTACATATCTTTCAACACCCTCTTCAAGCCCAACCTTTGGTTCGTATCCCAGAAGCCTTTTTGCCTTGTCCACACATGCAAGCGTCTGTGGCAGGTCTGCCCTTACAGCTGGCAGATACTCTATATCTGCCTTTTTGCCCAGTTTCTCTTCTATAATTGCAACGAGCCTTCTTACCTCCACTGTGTGTGAGCCACCGAGGTTTATGACCTCGTAGCTGAAAGGCGTGTATACAGAGCTTACAAGTCCCCTGAGTATATCTCCTATGTAGGTAAAGTCCCTTTTCTGTGTGCCATCTCCGTATATGGTAACCTTTCTGCCCTCCCATATAAGGCGGGTGAATTTTGCAACCGCCATGTCCGGTCTTCCCCTCTCTCCATAGACGGTAAAGAACCTCAGGCAGGTTACTGGAATACCGTAAAGGTATGCGTATGTGTGGAGCATGAGTTCTCCTGCCCTCTTTGTTACAGCGTATGGGGATGCAGGGGCTGTTACCGGGTCATCCTCGCTGAAGGGCACCCTGCTTTTAAGCCCGTATACCGAAGAGGAAGATGCAAACACGAAGTTTTTAATCCCCCTGTCCTTTACGGCCTCAAGTATATTAAGTGTGCCCAGGCAGTTTACCTCTTCATAAAGGCCGGGGTTGTCTATGGATGGTCTCACTCCTGCCCTTGCGGCAAGGTGGCATATAACATCGGGGCTTTCCCTGTGGATGATTCTGGTGATTGTCTGTCTGTCTCTTATGTCTGCCTCGTAGAGGCTGAAGTGCGGGTTTTTAAGGAAGGGCTCCACATTTTCCCTTTTAAGAGATGGATCGTAGAAGTCGTTAAAGTCATCCACAACGCATACAGCCTCGCCCCTGTCAAGCAGTGCCTCGCAGAGATGTGAGCCTATGAACCCTGCTCCACCTGTTATG
>JALUQR010000132.1 GCA_027017505.1 bacterium | reverse complement strand
ATGGAATATATCTCAACCTCCTTGGGTTCTCTTTTCACCACCATACCCTTTCTTGCAAGCCTGTAGAGCCTTACCCCGCCAATCTTTACCGCAGAGTACATGGGTGGAATCTGTTTGATTTTGCCCTTAAACCCCTCTATAACCTTTGTTATGTCCTCCTCTTTTATGCCCTCAACGGGATGACACTCTGTGAGTTTTCCGTCTGCATCGTATGTGTCGGTAACCTCGCCGAGTTTGAGTACCGTATCGTAGAGTTTGCTTCCCTGCTGTAGGAGTTCTGCATACTTTGTTGCCCTGTTTATGACCAGTGGCAGTACACCTCGGGCTATGGGGTCAAGTGTTCCCAGATGTCCCACCTTTCGTGCAGAAAGGCTCTTTTTTATCCTCATCACAACCTGGTGTGATGTAAGCCCCTTTGGTTTGTCTATAACCAGCACTCCATCTGTAAGTTTCAATGCACACCTCCCATGATGGCCTCTTTAAGTTCATTCACTATCTTTTCTTTTACCTCCTCGAGTGAGCCCTTTATGTTGCATCCTGCTGCGTGGGGATGCCCTCCACCGCCGAACTTCTCTGCAACCTTTGATACATCCACATCTCCCTTTGCCCTGAGGCTTATCTTGTACTCATCCCTGCCACACTCTCTTAGAAGCACACCCACCTCCACACCCTCCACAGCCCTTGCATAGTTTACGAAGCCATCCACGAGGTCTTTTGTGCCGTTAACCCTTTTTAGCATATCCTGCGTTATGGTGAGCACCGCTATTCTGCCCTCGTCCTTTACCTCCAGTGTTGAGAGGGCTTCCTGAAGGAGTCTGAACCGTTTAAGCGGATGGTTCTCGTACACCCTGCTTGCTATCTTCCAGGGGTCTGCACCGAGGCGTACAAGCTCACCTGCCTTTCTGAAGGCCTCGGGTGTGGAGGAGCTGTAACGAAAGGAGCCAGTATCCGTGTGTATAGCGACATAGAGGTTTACCGCAACATCCTCTGTTATCCTAAGGCCTGCCTCTTTAAGGAGGTCAAACACTATCTCTCCTGCTGCACTTGCCTCTGGCACTATTATGTTTATATCTCCGAAGTGGTCGTTTGTCTTGTGGTGGTCTATGTTTATGAGTGTTCCCCTGCCCTTGAAGGTTGCAAACCCCTTGCCCAGGCGCCCGAACTGGCCACAGTCAACTGCAAAGGTTGCATCAAAGGGTTCCATGCCCTCAAGGCTGTGGACAACCTCGTTACTGCCTGGAAGAAATCTGAAGAGTGCTGGCACGGGGTCTTCCAGATAGGCAACCACATCTTTACCTGCCTCTTTAAGTGCCAGCGAAAGCCCCAGCAGAGAGCCAACCGCATCGCCTTCAGGGTTTACATGTGATATGACGAGAAACCTTCTGCCCCTTTTAATCTCCTCTATGGCCTTGCTGAATGTGGTATTCATCAATCCTCCTCTTTTATCCTTCTGAGCACCCTTTCTATGTGGTCTGCGTAGTCAAGGGTATCGTCGTATTCGAAGCTCACAGCAGGTATGTGTTTCAGTGCAAGTCTTCTTGCGAGCTCTCTTTTTATAAACGCACGGGCACTGTTGAGCCCCTGTTTTGACAGGGCTATCTCATCCTGTGAGCCCATCATGCTGAAAAACACCCGTGCTTTTTTTAGATCTTTGCTCATCCTCACCCGCGTTATGGTAACAAACCCGATCCTGGGGTCTTTTATCTCTCCCCGCATGAGCATGAGGGCTATCTCTTCTTTGAGCAGATGCTCAACCCTTTCTTTTCTTGAGTGTACGGTCATCATATATGGTATCTGCCCTTAAGCAGTGGGCAGTTTATGAACTCCACCTCCTGTTCCACTATGTCCACAAGGTGCATGCCCTCTATGAAGTTGAGCACCTTATCTATGGTGGAGTTAACCACCTGTTTTGAGCTTCCCACCGCTGTGAACCCTATCTCTGCCCTCTGCCACATATCCTGGGCACCCACCTCTGAGATACTCACATTGAATCTGTTCTTCACACCCTCAAGCACCCTCTTTAGCACCTTGCGTTTGCCCTTTAGAGAGTGGTTGTCGTGAATCACCACCCCTATGTGACATATTCCCACAACCATGGTGTCGTGGTCTTTAAAGTCTTGCAGCCTCCTCCCTCAGCTCATAGGCCTCGAGCACATCTCCCACCTTTATATCGTTATATCCCTCGATACCTATTCCACACTCGTAGCCTGTTTGCACCTCTTTCACATCCTCCTTGAAGCGTCTGAGGGAGCCTATCTTTCCGTCATATATGACTATGTTGTCCCTTATAAGCCTTACCCTTGCTCCCCTGAGCATTCTACCCTCTGTGACATAACAGCCTGCAATGTTTCCAACCCTGGGAATCCTGAAGACCTCCCTTATCTCTGCCTTGCCGAGCACCTCTTCTCTTACGACAGGTTCCAGAAGTCCCTCCATGGCCTTCTTCACATCGTCTATGAGATCGTAGATGATGTTGTAGATTCTTATATCCACCTTTTCGGTCTCTGCCAGCTGGGATGCCTTTGAGTCTGCCCTTACATTGAACCCTATGATTATGGCATTTGATGCAGAGGCGAGCATTATATCACCCTCGTTGACCCCGCCAACTGCGCTGTGTATCACCTTTATGGCCACCTTATCTGTGGAAAGTTTGGAGAGGGCCTCCTTTACCGCCTCTATGGAGCCGTGCACATCTGCCTTTATTATAACATTGAGCTCTTTTACCTCACCCCTGTTTATCTTGTCGTAGAGTTCTGAAAGGCTTATCTTGGCTGTTTTTGCGCGTTCCTTTTCTGCCCGTTTTCTTTCTCTTATAAGGGCAATCTGTTTTGCGGTTGCCTCATCCTTTACCACTGCGAGGGTATCGCCTGCATCTGGCAGACCTGACAGCCCCAGTATCTCCACTGGCATGGACGGGCCTGCCTCCTCTATTCTTTTGCCCCTGTCATCTATCATTGCCCTTATTCTGCCGTAGTGCACGCCTGCAACGAATGCTGAACCCACACGGAGCCTTCCGTTCTGCACGAGCACCGTTGCAACAGGGCCTCTGCCCTTATCGAGCTTTGACTCTATTATCACCCCTCTTGCAGGCACATCCTCTGCTGCCTTAAGTTCCAGCATCTCTGCCTGAAGCAGTATCATCTCGAGCAGTTCCTTTATGTGCAGTCCCTTTTTTGCGGAAACTTCCACATATATGGTATCTCCACCCCATTCTTCTGGTATGAGGCCGTAGTCTGAAAGCTGTTGTTTGACCTTTTCGGGCTGTGCCTGTGGCAGGTCTATCTTGTTTATGGCCACTATGATGGGCACACCTGCTGCCTTTGCGTGGTTTATGGCTTCCACTGTCTGTGGCATCACCCCATCATCTGCTGCAACAACGAGCACCACAATGTCTGTAACCTTTGCTCCCCTTGCCCTCATGGCGGTGAATGCCTCGTGTCCAGGGGTATCGAGGAAGGTTATATCGCCCTTTTCAAGGTGCACATGGTAGGCACCTATGTGCTGGGTGATGCCTCCTGCCTCTACGCCCGCAACATTTGTCCTTCTTATGGCGTCAAGAAGCGAGGTCTTTCCGTGGTCCACATGTCCCATAACCGTTACCACAGGTGCCCTGGGCTTAAGCTCCACCTCTCTGCCCTCAAGCTCTGCCTCTATGAGGCTTTCCTCCTCAAGGGCAACATTCTCCACCTCGTAGCCGTAGTCCTGGGCGACAAGCCCTGCTGCATCTGCATCTATAAGCTGGTTAAGGGTTGCCATTATACCCAGGCTCATAAGCTTCTTTATTATCTCGCTTGCCTTCACACCCAGCCTCTGCGACAGCTCGGACACACTTATGGCCTCCTCTATCCTTATGACCCTCTTTTCAGCCCTGGGCTTTACAAGCTCGGTTTTTCTGGCCTCACGGGCCTGCTTCGGTGGCTGAATCTTACGGGCAATTTCCTTCGGCTCGTAGAGCTTCTTTCTCGGCTCCCTTTTGACAAAGCCCTTCTCGGTTTTTTTCTTCTCCTCCTCGAAGACCTTCACCTCTTTATCTGGCACCTCAACCACAGGTGTAGCCTCTTCAACCACTACGGGCTGTTTCTTCTTTTCCTTAAGCACTGCTGTGGGTTCTTTCCTCTTTGGTCTCTGGGATATTCTGCGTGCCTTTCTGGGCTGGGCCTCCTTCTTTTCGGGCTTTGCCTCAACAGGCTGGGGCCTGGACACACGCCTCCTTATGACCCTTGAGCTTATCCTCTTCTCCTCTATCTTTGGTTTATCTGTCTTCTTCTCCTCTGTCATCTCTTCCCCTGTATGGTTTTTGCTCTTTCTATAATGTGCCAGAGTTCCTCAAACCCTGGCACCGTTACATCCTCTCTTAAGGCAGCGGAGAATATGGCTCTTTTTCTGTGCTTTTTTAAAGCACTTCTTACACATTCAGGCTCGGGGCAGAGGTACACGCCCCTTCCATGAAGACTACCCCTTTTTGTAAGGTCAGGGGTGAGCCTGCCATCCCTTGCAACAAACCTTACAAGCTCCTTTTTTTCCTTTGAGCTTCCACAGCCAACGCATCTTCTAAGAGGCATCTATCTTTCCACAAATCCCTTTGCCGCATCGTATATATTCTCTGCCTTCTTTTTTCCTATGCCCTCAAGTTTTTCAAGCCCCTCAACACCTGCCTTAAGCACATCTCCTATGGTCTCTATGCCTGCGTCTTTCAGAATGGCCTCTGTCTTTGGCCCTATACCCTCGAGGATGCTTACGGGCTCACGCTGGCGGGCCTCTTCCTCTGCTATTCTTGCCTCAACCTCCTTTCTGAGTGCCTCTTCAGGGGAAATCTCAAGCTTTTTGGCCTCGCTCTCTGTGTGTATGTCTATCTTCCAGCCCGTAAGCTTTGCTGCAAGTCTTACATTCTGTCCGCGCTTGCCTATGGCAAGAGAGAGCTGTTCATCGGGCACTATGACCTCCATTGAGTGGTTTGCCTTGTCCACTATGACCTTGTTTATCTGTGCGGGTGCAAGGGCATTCTTTGCGAGCACCGCTGGGTCGTCAGACCAGTGGATTATGTCTATCTTCTCGCCTCTGAGTTCCTGGACCACTGCCTGCACCCTTGAGCCCTTCACCCCAACACATGCACCAACCGGGTCAACATCGGGGTTGTTGGATGCAACCGCTATTTTTGCCCTCTCGCCAGGCTCCCTTGCAGCTGCCTTTATCTCCACAATACCCTCGTATATCTCCGGGACCTCCATCTGAAAGAGCTTTACAAGAAAGCCAGGGTGTGTTCTTGAAAGTATCACCTGTGGGCCCTTCACATCGGCCCTTACATCCATCACAAGTCCCCTTATGCGCTCGCCCTGGCGATAGGTCTCACGCTTTACCTGCTCTTTCCTTGGAAGCACCGCCTCTGTCTTTCCAAGGTCCACTATTATGTCACCCCTTTCAAAGCGCTGTACTATGCCTATAACTATCTCGCCCTTCTTCTCTATGTATTCCCTGTATATGGCATCGCGCTCTGCCTCCCTTACCTTCTGGAAGATTATCTGACGAACCGTCTGGGCATCTATTCTGCCGAAACTGCGGGCATCTATCTTGAGTCCCAGGCTGTCGCCTATCTCCACATCGGGGTCATACCTTCTTGCATCCTCAAGGGATATTTCTGTGTCAGGGTCTTTTACCTCCTCAACGACTGTTTTGAACTCAAAGAGCTCTATCTCGCCTGCATCCTCATCATACCTTGCCTCTATTATCTTGTTCGGGCCGAACCGCTTTTCTGCTGCCTTGAGCATGGCGGTCTCGAGCACCTTTATGATAACATCCCTTGAGATACCCTTGTCTTTTTCAACCTGTTCTATGATATGTGCAAGGTTAAGCATCCTTGAAAAACCTCCCCACCACTTATAGAGTTATCTCGCATCTTGCCTTTTCTATGTTATCAAGGGGTATCTTCCATACATGCCCGCCTGAATCCCTTACCACCACAGTTCCTTTCTCCACAGCGTCAACCACCACCTTGAAGTTCTTTCTGCCATCTATGGGCTCGATGGTCCTTATACGCACCTTTTTGCCCACCACCTTGAGGAAATCCTTCTCCCTTTTAAGCGGTCTGTCAAGCCCTGGAGACGATACCTCGAGAGAATAGCTCTGGGGAACAATATCTTCCACATCAAGAAGGGTGCCCAGCTCTCTGCTGACACGGGCACAGTCATCAAGGGTTACTCCACCTGGCCTGTCTATGTAGAGCCTTAATACCCAACCGCCCCTTTCCATGGTGTACTCCACATCCACCACCTCCACACCCAGCTCCTCACAGAGGGGCTCTGCAATCTCCCGTGCCCTGCAGGCTATCTCCTCAACCCTTGCCTTCACATTCCACAGAAACCAGATGGCAGTAAAGAAAAAAGTGGGCTTCTGCCCACTTTTATTAATAATTACCACATTAAAGGTGGCTTTGCAAGTGGAAAAATGGTGTAAAAAGACACACCACTTTGACAAGCCATTAAAATTATTATAATTTATCATTACCACGGTCTGCAGAACACACCGGCTTTGGCTTTCTACATGAATTTTGGTGATGACAATGGAGGTTTTTTTTGTTAATCTTTTACTCTCCAGGTCTTACCAGTAAGTTTCTTAAACTCTATCAGTTTGGAGGAAGGGGATATGGCAAAGAGGAAGAAATTTGTTTACTTTTTCGGTGGTGGTAAGGCTGAGGGCAGGGCCAGCATGCGTGAGCTTCTGGGTGGTAAGGGTGCAGGCCTTGCAGAGATGACCAACATAGGGCTTCCCGTGCCTGCTGGTTTCACCATAACCACAGAGGTCTGTGAGCTTTACTTCAAGAACAATCGCAGTTATCCCCCTGGACTCGAAGAGGAGGTCGAAAAAAACCTTAAAAAACTCGAAAGGGTGGTTGGCAAAAGGCTCGGAGACCCTGAAAACCCCCTGCTTGTGTCTGTAAGAAGTGGGGCAGCAAGGAGCATGCCGGGCATGATGGAGACCATCCTGAACCTGGGTCTTAACGATGAGAGCGTGAAAGGACTTGCACTGAAAACGGGCAACCGCCGTTTTGCCCTGGATGCCTACAGAAGGTTCATAACCATGTATGGCTCCACCGCCATGGGTGTGCCCAGGGAGAGGTTTGAGGAAGAGTTCGACGACATAAAGGAAAGGCGCACCAGGGTGAGACTTAAAAAGGTGGGAAAGATAGTGGATACAGATGTGAACGAGGAAGAACTCGAAGAGCTCATTGCAAGGTACAAACAGCTCTACAGGGCACACACGGGTGAGGACTTCCCCCAGGATCCCATGAAGCAGTTGTGGGGTGCCATAAGGGCTGTGTTTGAGTCCTGGATGTCTGATAAGGCCGTAACCTACCGCAAGGTGGAGGGCATCACAGGGCTTAAGGGCACCGCTGTTAACATAATGCAGATGGTATTCGGCAACATGGGTGAAAACTCTGGCACAGGTGTGTGTTTCACCAGGGATCCGAACACAGGCGAGAATGTCTTCTACGGAGACATCCTCATGAACGCACAGGGTGAGGATGTGGTGGCAGGAATACGCACACCGATACACTTGAGCGACCTGAAGGAACGCATGCCAGAGGTGTACAAACAGCTCGTGGATGTAAGAAAAAAGCTTGAACGCCATTATCGCGACATGCAGGACATAGAGTTCACCATAGAGGAGGGAAAGCTCTACATCCTGCAGACACGCACTGGCAAGCGCTCTCCACAGGCTGCCTTCAGGATAGCCGTGGACATGGTAAGAGAAAGGCTCATAACCAAGAACGAGGCCATAATGCGTGTGTCCGCAAAGGACATAGAGGGGCTGTTCTATCCCATAATAGACCCGCTGATTCCAAAGGAGGAACTCCGTAAAAAGCTCTTTGCCACTGGTATTGCAGCTGTGCCAGGTGCTGCAACAGGTCATGTGGTATTTACCGCACAGGATGCAGAAAGATGGGCAGCAGAGGGCAAGGATGTAATACTTGTAAGAAAGGAAACAAGCCCCGAGGATGTGGGCGGTATGCACGCTGCAAAGGGCATACTCACAGCAACGGGTGGAAAGACATCCCACGCAGCGGTTGTCGCAAGGGGATGGGGCAAGTGCTGTATAGTGGGATGCGAGGACCTCCACATAGATATGAACAGAAAGCTCATGTCCGTTGGAGACACGGTAATAAAAGAGGGCGATAAAATAACCCTTAACGGAACCACAGGTGAGATATTCAGAGACGAGCTTCCCCTTATAAGACCCACCCAGTCTGAAGAATACAACACCCTTATGAAGTGGGCTGACAGTGTGAGAACCCTTAAGATAAGAACCAATGTGGACACCCCCTATGATGCGGAGAATGCGGTAAAACTCGGTGCAGAGGGCATAGGGCTGTGCAGAACCGAGCACATGTTCTTCGATACCGAGGAGAGAAGGCTTGCCATCCAGCGCATGATACTTGCAGATAGCAAGGAGGCACGCCAGAAGGCCCTTGACGCACTCCTTCCCATACAGCGTTATGACTTCATAGGCATATTCAACGCAATGGACGGCAAACCCGTTACCATAAGGCTACTCGACCCACCGCTCCATGAGTTCCTTCCCCAGACAGAGACAGACCAGAAACAGCTTGCAAAGGCCCTTGGCATGAGCTTCAACGAGGTAAAACAGAAGATAGAGAGACTCAAAGAGGCAAACCCCATGCTGGGACACCGCGGATGCAGGCTCTGTATCACCTATCCCGAGATACTCCACATGCAGGTGCGTGCCATAATGGAGGCTGCCTGCGAGTGCAAAAAGATTGGCACAAGGGTCTATCCCGAGATAATGCACCCGCTGGTCATGGACCGCAGAGAGCTTGAGATACTCGCAAGGGAGACCCGAAAGGTTGCAGAAGAGGTGATGAAGGAGAAGGGTGTGAGGGTGAAATACCTTGTGGGCACCATGATAGAGGTCCCCAGGGCTGCCATACTCGCAGACCAGATAGCAGAGGTCGCAGAGTTCTTCTCCTTCGGCACAAATGACCTCACACAGATGACACTTGCCATGTCAAGGGACGATGCGGGTAGATTCCTCTCAGAGTACATAGACGAGAAGAAAACAGGCATACTCAAACATGACCCCTTCCAGTCGCTCGACCAGGAGGGCGTGGGCAAACTCATAAAGGATGCCATAAGGATTGCAAAACCTGTAAGAAAAGACCTGAAGATAGGCATATGCGGTGAACACGGCGGAGACCCACCATCCATAGAGTTCTGCCACATAAACGGATTCGACTATGTATCGTGCTCACCCTTCAGGGTGCCTGTCGCAAGACTTGCCGCAGCACAGGCAGCAATAAAATGGCCACCGAAGGGTGCAAAAAGAAAAAAGAAAAGGGGTTGACACACCACAGAGGATATAAATACCTCTACCCCAATATATTGTACCAGACACATTCATGACACACCCTGTATTGTATATTTTGCCCTTTACAAAGGGCAAAAACTCTGCTACCATTTCTTAAAATGAAGATAAAGTCCCTCACAATCTTTGGTTTCAAGTCCTTTCCTGAGAGGACAACCTTTGTCTTTCCCCCGGGTATTTCTGCCATAGTGGGTCCAAACGGCTGTGGAAAGAGCAACATAGTTGATGCCCTGCGCTGGGTGATGGGTGAGCACAACATAAGGCATCTTCGCGGAAAGGGGCCTGAAGACCTTATATTCAACGGCAGTGATACTCGCAAACCCATGGGTATGGCAGAGGTGTGTCTTGTGCTGAGCAACGAGGACGGCAGACTGCCCGCACTTTACAGAAACTTCTCAGAGATAGAGGTCAAAAGGCGTGTGTACAGATCCGGCGAGGGTGAGTTCTTCATAAACAGGGTGCCCGCAAGGCTTAAGGATGTGGTTGAACTTTTCAGTGACACAGGTGTGGGCAGAAGAACATACTCCATAATAGAGCAGGGAGAGGTGGGCTGGCTTGTTACCGCAAGGCCAGAGGAGAGAAGAACAGTACTGGAAGAGGTTGCTGGCATAAACCGCTTCAAGCTTAAAAAAGACCAGGCATTGAGAAGGCTTCAGGCAACCACGGAGAACCTCTCACGGCTTGACGATGTCATAGCAGAGGTAAAAAGACAGCTGAATTCCCTGAACCGTCAGGCAAAGAAGGCAGAAAGGTACAGGCTCTTGAAAGAGGAGCTCAAGAGACTGGAGCTTACCCTCTCAAAAAGAGACTACGAGGCACTCACGCTCTCTGTAAACAGACTCAAAAAGAGCCTTGAGGATATAACCCACAGGATAGCAAGCCTGAGGGCCAATCTTTCCTCAAAAGAGGGGCTTTTAGAGAGCCTTCAGCTTGAGCAGGTGAAGGTGGAGTCCACCCTCTCTGAGCTACGGCAGAGACTCCACGAGACGGAGCGTTCCGTAGACAGAAGGGAACGCTCCATAGAGTTTACAGGGCTTAAAATAGAGGAGCTTGAGCGCACAATAACCAGACTTAACGCAGACATAGAGGGGCTTGAAAGAAGACACACAGCCCTTAAAGAAGAGATAGAATCCCTCACCGCTGAGCTTTCAGCCCGCTCCACCCTCCTTGAGGAAAAGAAGGAGCTTATAGAGAACTGCGAGGCACATCTCTCAGCCCTCAGAAAGGAGCTTGCTGAAAGGGAAAACCGCATAAACAGGCTCCTTGTGGACGCACTTCAGGTATCAACCAGTGTGTCAGAGATAAAACACTCGATACAGCCTTAAGGAGGAAGAAGCAGTTCGCCTGAAAATGGCCCAGCTTGAAAGAGAAAGGGAGGAGCTGTCAGGGCTTCTCAGGGAAAAATCCCCTGTTGTGGATGAGCTTAAAG
>JALUQR010000131.1 GCA_027017505.1 bacterium | reverse complement strand
CCCTCCTGTGTTGCAACATTCTTGTAGAAAAACTTTATCCTCTCCCACATCTTTCAGACCTTTCAGGGTTTTGGATACTTCTCCTTTACCATGAGTATGCGTGCAAGCATACCCTCAGGGGTATTCTCACCACCTGCAGGATCCGGGGTAAGCCCCATACTCGAAAGGGCCTTCCATATGCAGTCAAGCTGGTCTCCAGAAGGGGGATACTCCTGTCTTCTCTTTTCCCTGTACTCCGTAAGTGCCCTTTTCTCGAGATAACGCCTGTAGGCCTGTTCAAGCTCCTCTCTTGATGGCTCTGGCACGGGACTGCCATCTTCGGCCTTGACCCTCCACTCCCTTATGTACGCACCATTGCCGTCGTCCTGAAGAACGAAGTCTATGTCCACCTCAGCATGGGGATACAGCTCCTTTATTGCATGATAAAGCTCCATTGCCCACACCTCCTATCTTTTTACCACCGTAAGATAGCCGTACACGAGTAACCCTCCTGTAACGAGGCCTGCTACGAAGATTACGAGCTCTGTCAACCCGATCACCTCCTTTAGCCTATCCTTATGCCCTGAAAGTAGGTATATCCCATTGCGTCAGTCGCCTGTATAGCACTATTACCACCACTCCAATATGCATATGCCTCAAAGTAATCAGAAGAACCGTTGGCATCAACGATAACGGCTATGTTGGCACTGAGCCTCTGGGTGTTAGCCTGAACATGGGAGTTTTGAGTCCTGTATTTGGAACCATTCTTATATATGGAAATCTTAAGATTCTGGTCGACTGCGGGAGGATTGGCCATCAAAATGCCAGCGGTCAAAAGATACTTGCCAGCAACCGTGGGCTGAAATCTATAATTCGTGTTGTCATAGTTGTTGTTAGTATCATACTCCTCGGTGTCAAAAGCCAGCTTAAGCCATGTATTGTTAGGTATACCCTGATTGGCACTCATCACCGCACTGAATGCAGGCCACACCGCTGGCGAAAGCGTGAGCCCGTCGTTTATGGTTACATTGCCGTGAGTGCCGTCCTCTCTGTGCTCAACGAGTGTAAGGCGATTCAGCGTGTCAGCCTTCGTGGGGTGCCCCGCACCCACGAGCTCCTCTGTGTACTGAATCCTCTGGTCTGGCATATCTTAATGACCTCCTTTTATGTAACCTCAATGTTTCTTTCTGCCACCTTCCTTATTGCGGGCACGATCCTCTCTTCAACCAGCCGTTCCCACTCCTCCTCAGAGCCAGTAAGGGGATTGGTTATGTGTATGGTTATGGTGGAAGAGGGCTGGGCAGGCTGGCCACCTGCTCGAGGCAGTGCGGTGGTGTGGATGGCACCGGCGGTGCTGGTTCTACTTCCTGTTCCACCGCCTCCTGGGGTGACAGCCCTTATCTGCTGAACCCTTGCAAGGCCCTGGGCGAGCACCATGCCTGCTGCCAGAAGGTTGAACGGATACGGCAACGAGGCCAGCGTGCGGTTGAAGGCGGTGTAGGTATCCATAAGGGCCTGTGCTATGTTAAACGCCTTGAGAAGGGAGAAGAGCTTTCTGTTGTGAGAACCCGTTGCGATGTAGAGAGACCTCATAAGGGATGTCATATAACCGAAGCTATCTTTTGAGTACTGTATCTTGAGGTCTCGCTCGGTTTTTGCCTGCTGGATGCGTCTTTTTGAAAGCTCTATCTCGAGCTCTGTCCTGCGTATGCTATCCTCTGTGAGCTGGCCTTCATCCACAGAAGCCCTCTGCCTGCTTGCTGATAGAAGCCCTGAAAGGGTTACATCGAGCCTTTCGAGAACCCTTTTAAGCTCTTGAAGACTTGCAACCACTACTTCTCTGTGCTGTGCCATCTTGCAGACTCCTCAAGGTATATTCCGTACGCTTCCACGAACCAGTACGGCTGGTCTGCCCAGCCACCGTCCAGTGGAAGCCTACCTGTATGTTCCATGAGTCTTATCATCCTTATTATCTCCCATGTGTCCTCTGTTATGTAACTCAGGGGACATTCGTAAAGTCTCAGGTCTGCCAGGCTTATGACCTTGTGTGCACCCTTTGCTTTGAGTTCTTCTTTTATCTCCTCTGTGTACCCTGTAACAGCCCTTGCCCTTTCTGAGAGTGCCAGCATGTTGGCACAGTTTCTGTTTTTTCTGTCCTCAGGCCCACATCTTGAGCAATCAAAGGGGCTTCCACCATCTGCAGTGAAGTGAAGATAGCGGAAGCCCGCTATCAGTTTTTTCTCTGTCCCTCGATGAGTTTCTGCTGGTCCTCCACTGCCTCGAGAATCTCGTAGATGAGTTTTGCAGGTGCCACATCGTAGAATTCCTCGGGCTCTCTTACCTCGCGCTCGCCCACATAGAAGCCACTTATGCTCTCCACACTCTCCACAAACTCCTTTTTCTGCACCTCCTGGGCAACCTGGAAGACCCTTTCGGGGTCTGTAAGCCCGTGGGTTCTTGCCTGCAGAAGCCTTGCATAGTGGCGCACCTTTGAGTAAGGCACAAACCTCAGCCTTACCACACAGGGGCTCTCGCTCTCTCTGTTTCCTCCGTACTCGGGTATGTACTCTATAATAGTGTCCTTATCGAAACTCACTATTGCCATATACTTCACCTCCTAAAGGCTCGGGGCTGTGTTGTAAAGCAGGCATCCCACCAGATAGCCTGTTGACTCATCACAGAGGGCCTGATACTTAAGGGTTATCATGGGTTCCCTGTTGTGTTCGTACTCTGGCTCACCCCCTACCCTTACAAGCTTTGGTATGTCTATGACGAGCTTGTGGTTGTAGCCCGTGTCTGCAGGCACACCCGTATTCCACACGCATAGAAGGTTTGTTGAACCTGTGGTTTCAAGCCAGCTGTTAAACTCTGCGATACTGGAGAAACCTGTCTGGGGGTCTTCCCAGTCGAGGGTAAGTTCTACCTCCACGGTGAACCTGCCAAGTCTTGTTCTGTCAGGATAGTCCAGGCCTGAAAGCCTGAGGACATCCTCCTTACCGCTGTCTATCTTTATGGAGAGCCTGTCGGGTCTTATCCTTACCGCGGTTGCATCTGCTGATATGTCTGTAAAGTCAGGTGCTGTGCCTGTTCTTACCACCCCACCTGTGTAGATGGCAAGTTTTGTGTAATCGCACCTGAGGGATTCTGCTGGAAAGACAGGCCCGTCAAGTGCGGTTGCAGGAGCCTGCCTGAACTGGCCTGTAAGCTCTGCTGTAAGTTTAAGTGGTTCACCAGGGGTCTGCTCAAGCCCCACAGATACCACCCTTCCACCCACATAGGGATAGTTCTTTAAGGTATCGCCCTCGTTAAGGTTGTAGTTGAGCGTGAGTGCCCTGTCTTCGAGTCCACCGCCCTGTTCATACATCCTGCTTGAGGGATAGAGCATGTGGGCATAGGCAGTGGTTGTACCCAGCTGTGTGGAGGTTACACCGCCGAAAAGGTGCTTGAATATAGTTCCCATCATGCGGGGCTGTCCACCCGCCTCTGTGTAAAATGGTATCTCAAGGGTTGCCTGCCATCGCCTGCTCTTTCGCACCCACCTGTAAGGGCCAGCAAGGCTATCCTCTCCCCTGAATTCCTCCTGGACAGATTCGTCAAACTCCACTGAGGGCAACCTTGCAGAAAGAAGAGGCACAAAGCCCACCTGGGTGGATTCTGCCACCCCCCTTGTTGATTCCTCACCTATGGCAAGATAAAACCTGCTTTCAGCCATGTCCTTAAAACCTCCTCAGGGATTCTCCCTGTATCTTATTGCCAGATGATACCTTACAGCCCGCCCCCCATCTCTGTGCTCCACCCTGACCTCCTTTGTGTCCACCCTTACAACAGGCCTTGTCTCTGAAAGCCCACCTGTGTTAAGCGATGAGGGTGTAACAACCTCCCTTATCCTGTGCACCCAGAACTGCAGGCCCTCTATGGGCTCCTCTCCTGCGGTCTCCCTTACAGCTATCCTGATGACAAACTCCACCACACCGTAGCCAGGCCTCTCTCCATGGGTGTACTGAAAACCCTCACCACTGTAGAAAAGCTCTGCCAGGGGAAACCTTCCAGAAGCAGGGTCTCCACCACGGTGGAGTGTGAGACCCTCGTTTTCAAGAATTGTAAGAAGATTTCTTGTTATGTTCTGCACAGTTGTGCTCATTCTCTTATAGCCTTTATTATGTTTATCCTTGTTATCTCCTCTGTGCTGTCTATGTGGCCGTTGCCTGTTCTGTCGTACTTGAGTGTGGTGTTTTTAAGGATTCTTTCTGCCTTTCTCTCGTATTCCTTCCACATGTGCCACCAGAAGTCCTCCCTGCTTGAGCTCATACCCTTGCAGACCTCTGCAACAGCCATGTGCAGATGTAGCTCTTTTATGTCCACGGGGTCAACCACAAGGTGGGGTTTTATGCCCGCCTTTTTAAGGGTGTCCTCGAGTTTTTCGAAGGCACGCTCTATCTCTCGCTCAAATGTGCGTGTGAGTATGTATCGTTCTCCACTGGTTATGGAGGAGCTGAAGCTCTCTGTTGTAACAGTTGCTGTTGAGGGGTCAAAACCGAGTATCCTTCTTGTCTCTGCCTTGTCCACAGAGTATGCCCTTCCGCCTGTGAAGTAGTCCACAGGATATGCCTTGAGGGCTGAGTCCACTATGGTGGTGGTACTGCCTCCCTCTGCGGTGCCCGTGTGTTTCCAGCCACCATCTGCAAGCTGTGGTAGCTCTGCAACTATGTCCACATCTGTTATCACTATGGCAGGTCTGCTGAGGACCACATCGTAGAAGAGTATTACCGCTCCGATGTAGGTGCCGTCAGAGTACTCCACAACAGCCCTGTAGTTCTCACCTGTCCTGCTGTTGTGTGCGGGGCTGAGCTGGTAGCTCAGAAGCCCGTCCTGGGCTATGCTCATATCCTCGCCGTCTATGAGCTTCTCCGTGCTTCCAGGCATGTAGACAGTAAGGCGTGCCCACTGCGGAATGATACGCTCCTGGTCCTCCTGTATGTAAAGGCTGAGTGTGTCCGCCCTGTCTTTAAGAAACCTGGGTTTTTTCTGCCGTTCTTTGAGTATCTTTATCTCCATTGTCCGTTATCCCTTCTCTTTCTGTCAGCCCTCTGGGCTATGTACTGGGCCTTTTTTTCAATCTTCCGTTTGAGTGCGTCTGCGGGCAGATTGCCCGTGGTTCTGAGATGGTGTTCGTACATCCTTGAGATGAGTCTTTCCACCCTCTCGCGGGGTTCCACCTGGTCTACCTCCTTTCAAGGGGTTTCCAGCCCTTTTTTCTGAACTCCTCTGCGTCTTCCTCTGTGTGGGCACACACAGTGCGTGTTATGGTGGTAAGATTACCGTTCTTGTCTATGGCCCTCATCCTGCAACCTGTATCGAACCATACGGGGTTTTCAAGGGGTTTTGACACCCTGCGCAGACTCTTTCTGAACCCTATACCTGCATGCGTGCCCACTGAAAGTGGCTCGTAGCCCCTCTTGAGCATGGAGTCTGTAATCCTATCTGTGCTCATCTTCTGCCACCTCTTTTTTCTGGTTTTTTTAAGGCAGGGGGTCTTTCAGGACCCCCTGCGTTTTCTTACTCGTGGTCTGTTATTATTGCGACCCCGCCTGATGCAGTTGGGTTCACGCACTCATCGCCGTATATGGCTGTCACCACTATCTCTGTTGCACGCAGTGATGCATCCCTCTGTAGCTCTGTCCTTGCGGTCTGCTTGAGAACAAAGGCAAGCCCGCTCTGGTTACCCATGGGCATCATAACGCCCTGGCGGTCTTCTGGCAGACCTGTGTTAGGGTCCACATTAACCTCTGCACAGTTTGTACTGCGGAAGATGTCCACCCCGTAGAGGCTTCCAAGTGAACCCAGGTCCTCTGCAGGTGCTGTGGGTCCACCCCAGACCGCACCACCTGATGTCGCTATTGCCCTGCGAAGGTCGTGTATCTGTATGGGATGGAGCACCGCAACGAATGGTGCCTGGGCATTGCCTGCCTCAAGCAGATATATGGCCTCAAGAAAGTCTGCCTCGGTCATGTCCGCACCACTGGTGCCCGCAGAGTTTGTGAAGTCTCCAACCTCCTGAAGAAGGTCCTTGTCTATCTTGTTTGCCAGTGCCTTGCCGAGCTCCATTGCGTAGGGCTCAAGCCCGCCAAGGCTTGCACTGGAAAGGAGCATGTCAGTGACTGTTATCATTATGCCTGCCTCATCTGCGGTGACACTCACAGAGGAGGTATTCACCGCTGTGTTGGTTGCATCCACACCCTCTGTAAGGTCCACCGCCTCAAGAAGAGGCCACCTGGGAAACTCCACCGTGAGGGTTGACTCCTGAGAGATGTCTGCAACCCTTACCAGCGGTGGCATCACGCTTTCTGCATAGGCTGCATCTATAACGAGCCTTGAGACTATCTCTGCAGCCACAAGCTCTCCTGCTGATGTGGCAGATGTGGTTACCTCGTTTGCCATGGGTTAAATCTCACCTCCCTGTAATCTTTCTCTTTCTTGCCTCTCTGAAAGGGTTTGTCACATCCCTGAACCTGTAGAGCCTTCCGCCTGCGTGTATGTCCACGCCCTCTTTGAGGTATCTGTAGAGGTCTTCTGCAGGCATGTTTCTCCACACCATGGGGTCTGAAAGGTCGTGGTGAGCTCTTGGCTCTGAGAATGTTGCCCCCTGGGAGCCACCACCACCCTGGGTTGTGCGAAGGTGATGTGGTCTTCTTGAAAGCCACATGCTCACATAATCATCAAGTGACATGCTCTCCTCACCCTTTACCCTGAGCTCGCCCTTTTCATCCACCTCCACATCCCGTGAGATGAGCTCAACCACCTCGTCAGGGTCTACCACATTGAATCTGCTCACGGTGCGCAGTATGTCTGCCTTTTTCTTCTCCTCTCTCAGGTGAGCAAGCTCGCTTTTTAGCTGTTCCAGCTCCTCGGGGACTGCCATCTTCGATGCCTTCTGGAACGCCCTTCTGTAGGCATCGTCTATGAGGTGCTGTATCTTTTCCTGCTGTTGGGGTGTGAACTCAACCCTTTCTTCCCTTGTCTCCATAGCTACCTCCTTTTCAGGTTATTCCCCCCTTTCGGGCTCTGCCTTCCCGGGGGTGGAGGAAGGCAAGCCCTGAGCCCTTAGAGAAGTCTTTTTCTCTCTCCTGAGAGAAACTCTGTAACCCTCTTTTTATCGAGCAGTGCCCTTACAACCATGGTGCATATAAGGGCCCTGTCGCTGAAGGAGAGGCTCTTCCAGCTTTCCACCCCTCTTTTTCCAAGCATCCTGAGTATTGAGCGCCTTGCCTCCTCAAGAAGGCTCTTGTTGAACCTGTAGCAGACCACAGGGTCTGCACCCCTGTGTGCATTCAACATGGCCATTGTGTTCTCAAGGGCCTTTTTCTCTGTGTACCTCATCTATCTCCTCCAGTATCTTTGTTTTAACCTCTGCCTTGAGTTTTGGCAGGACCGCATCCACCACCTTCTTTTCAAGCTCTTTTCTGAATGTTCTGGACTCAAGCCCGAGGCTTATGGCCTTTATTGCACGCTCGAGCTCTCTGTCGAGGTCTCTTACGGAGAACTCATCGGGATAGTCCACCGTGCCATCGAACCTTTTGCCCTGCCAGCGTGCCCATAGCCTTAAGAGCTGTCTTTCTGCCTCTTCGAGGTTGTCCGCCTTCTCGCTGAGCACCGCATGTAGCTGTTGCCACTCAAGCTCAAGGGCTATGCCACTCTGGGGCTGGCTTCTGTCCTGTGTTGCTCTGACACCGCCGAGTTTTGCTATGCGGTGTATTTCTGCTATGTCCTGTCTTACCCATTCGCGTATCTCAGAGAGCGAGGAATGGGGTGCCTCAAGCCAGTAGGGCCTGGCATTGGGCTCAGAGGGGTCAAACTGCAGGATGTTTCTGGGCCCTATCTCTTTTTCCTCCACCCCGCTCTTCTCATATGGTATGGCGAGCATTGGAAAGGCGGTGTTCTCTATGATTTCACGGGCATCACTGCAGAGATAGTAGATGTTTCTGTTTATGTCCGCTATGTCCTGTATGTCCGAGAGTCCGAGCATCCTTATGCCTGTTTTCTTGTTGTAAAGGTTAACTATGGGCACCTCACCGAGCGGATGTGTGCCACTGTCAGAAAGTACGGGCTCTCCCCTCTCTGGAAGTAGCCATACCTGCCAGTGCCTGCGTGTCCATATCCTGAACAGCCCCTGCTCCTCCCTTATCTTCACCATATCGAGCACGGTTCTGCCTGATGGAAGCCTTGTAAAACGCCAGTCAAGAAGGTTCTCAGGGGTTATGAGCACAAGATAGGGCCTTATGCCACCCCTTATCTCCTCTTCAAGGGTCCCTGCATTGAGCCTGGGTTTGTCCACCACTATGGATACCCTTCCGTAAATACTTGCAAACCTCTGGGCATCACGCATGAACTGGGCAAAACCCGTGCCCTCAAGGTCGCAATCCTCAAGAAAGGCATTGAACAGAGGATCTGAGGCAAGACTGCCAAAATCCCGCCTCGGTGGCTTCCTGAAAAGATGGGATACCATTATGTCCACTATGGGACCACAGTAGTTGTAGTAATAGGCGGTAGCCCTCCTGCGGTTGTGGTTCTCCGTGGACTCAAAGGGATGCTTCAGAAGATAACCACCCTCCCTGTAAAGACGCCCGCCAAAATAGCTCCTTACAAAAAACTCCCACTCAGATAGATAGGCATCATACAGGGGATGAGTCCTTTCAAGCTCCTCTCTTGTCATACCAGGATACACTCCTCTTTAAGATTTTCTCTAATGTTTTACTTGTAAAACCTTTTACTTACAGGTCTTTTAAGCCTTACAGGAAACTCCTTTGCTATAAAGTATCCCAGTGCATCTGACGCATGGGTTCTTTCGTTATCTGTTTTGTCTATATCTGCGGAGTCCTTCTGCCAGGTGACTGTTTCCAGGTCTCTTCTTAAGTATCTGCACCGTGGGTGGTGTGTGAGTCTTACCTCTCCACGGGTGTTACAGAGCATGGAGTTTACCGCATTCACCCTGTCCTTTACAGGTGGGTTCTGTCGTGGTATGCGCTGGTCTTTAAGGCCCAGCTCATGGAGCAGTGCGTAGTCGCTCTTTCCAGCGGTGGAGCGTCTTCCGCCTGTTGCATCTCCGTACACGATTATTCCCTTTCTGTGTTCACCGTAGCGTTTGAGCACCTCCTTTGCCATCTCCACGGTGCTGGTTCCCCTTTTTACCACCTCATCTATAACCCACACCCTTGTGCCATCTGTCTGGCAGATGAGCCACACGCAGGGGTCAACATTGAAGTCACAGCAGAGCACAAGCGGTAGTGAGTGGTTCACCTCTATGGAGGGGTCCTGGTGGCGTTCCGCACTGTAGGCATAATAGACCCTTCCCACAGCCCCCTCGAAGCTTGCCTGATATTCCTGTCTGAAGGTTTTAGGATCAAGCACCCTTTTTGCAGCCTCTATCTCTTCAGGCGGTAGTATGTCCTCTGAGAACCAGGTATAGAAGCCCCAGTCAGGGTCTGTGCCACTTTTTGCGTAATCTGCAAGGTCTTTGTAGTGGTTCAGCCCTTCTGGCACACCTATGAACCAGCACCAGCCCTGTCTGTCTGACAGTGCGGGTCTTACATGTGCCTGCCAGGTCTCTGGCTTCATGTTTGCGTATTCATCGAGCACACAGCCATCCCATGGTATGCCCTCTATGCGTTCGGGTCTGTCGAGGCCAACCACCCAGAGCTCTGAGCCCATGCGGGTTACAATGCACAGCTCTGACTCGTAGATGCGTCTTATCCAGCGTGGTGGCACAAGGGCCTTGAGGTCCTTCCAGAATATCCTTTTTGCCTGCTCACGGGTGGGTGCCCCTGCAAAGTAGCGTGGGTCCTGCCAGGGCTTCTTTTCCGCAAGGGCAACAACGAGCCTTCTTTTGGCAAGCTCTGTCTTGCCACTTCTTCTGCCCGCAGGCACCACCTTGAACCTCTTAGGTTCTGTCCACAGGCGTCTCTGTTCCGTGTGGTATCGTAAGGGATTCCATCTCTCTGGTAACTGCATTTATCTCCTCTTCCGTGAGGGTTTTATCTGCGGGGTCCATGTTCCACACCTCTTTTTCTCCCTTTATAACGCTCAGCAGTACATCGCCTGCCATCTTTGCAAGCTTGAGTTCCTTCTCATCCCCCCTGTTAAGCCCCACAGACAGTCTCTTTTTTACCTCCTGCCAGAGTCTGCGGTGCTCCTTGACAAGAGAGCCCGCCTCTCTGTCACATTCTGTGTGTCTCTTCCAGCCCTCCCTGCGTATCCTGTCTCTTATGGTGCGGGGACTGCACCTGTAGAGTTCTGAGAGCTCCTCCACAGAAAACCCCCTTGAGTAATCCTCCCTGAGCCTCTGCCAGTCTATTCGTTTTCTCATATCTCCTCAAGCCCATCATGGTCAGCACATCTTTTAAGTGGATAGAGACTTAAAAATGTCCTCAAACACTCTCTGCACATCTCGGGCTCCCTTAAGAGCACCCGTTCCCTGCCCCTGGGGTGATACTTCCTCCAGTCCTCAAGCTCCCCGATACGGGCAAAATAGTCGTAATTTGCCATGGCCAAACACCTCCACATTTTTTATGAATACAACCAAGACACCCTATGGTGTATTTTTTCTACCCCTAATTCTGTAAGCTTCTGTTTTGAAAGGGAAAATTTGAACTTTTTATTCTACCCCCTGGCAGGAAGGAAACAAAAAGGCACACCTTCTGGAAGGTGTGCCCCCGGGTTGCTGTATGGCAGGCGTTATCAGGGGTCTTTGGTCAGCCAGCTGTAGCCGTTCCGGGTTTCGTCAGAGAATCGCTCCCTTGTGCCTGTTCTGAATCCCTCAAGGATGTCCCCCATTGACTGATACTGCCTTATGG
>JALUQR010000130.1 GCA_027017505.1 bacterium | reverse complement strand
GCCAGATATGGACATGGTGGATAGCTTCTATTACATGAACGGAAGGTTCACCCTTGAGTTTCCCCATCCTGACTGCAAGTTTGTTGAGGTGGATGGAGGAATACTCTTCAGCACATCCACATTTCTCTGGACACACGAAAAACCAGAGATAATAAAGAACGGACTTCTTAAAAACATAACCCACAGGTTTTACATACTGAGGGATGGCAGAGATGTGGTCAACTCCATGGCACACCATGTCACCCGCCCGCAGATGCTTGCGGTAAGGCCCGAGTATCGCTACCGCTCTGTGGAAGAGGTGTACAGGGATATGGAACTCTTCAAACACTATGTCAGGGAATGGAGAGACCACATAAGGTCATACCTTGCAAACAGGGATGCCTTCGTATGCCTCAGGTTTGAAGACCTGGTAAGAAAGCCCGCAGGAGTGCTCCAAAGGATAGCGTCTGTGCTCGGTATACCAGTGGATGCAGAAAGGCTTGCAGAAAGAATCACATTCAGAAATCTTTCAAAAACAGCCACAGGACACTTAAGATGTGGAAAGAACGGGGACTGGCGTAACTACTTTACAGAGGAACACAAAGAGGTGTTCAAGGATATTGCAGGCAGAGAACTCATAGAACTGGGCTACGAGAAGGACACACAATGGTAGCGTACTCCAGAAGAGATTTAAGAAACCTGACCGTTGCGGTTGTACAGTGTACCGCAGGAGACCTCTACGGGTCAGAAGACCCCGGGGACTACTGCATCCATGCACTGAAAGAGTCAGGGCTTTTCAGAACAATAGTTATGGCCATGCCCCATACAGACAGAAGCGATGCCTTGGACAGCCTTGCAGAAAGATGGGGGGTGGAGGTCTTCTATGGCTCAAGGTTTAATGTGGCAAGAAGGCTCTATGAGGCCACCTCGCGGTACAATCCTCTGGTTGTGGTAAGGGTGCTTCTTAAGAGGTTTTACATAGACCTTGAGCTTACCGAAAGGATGATAAAAACAGTGCTTGACGGCTACGACTATGTGAGCCTTTCCAGGGATGTTAACTACGAGGTTACCGCAGATGTTATGAGCTTTAACGCCCTTGAAAGGGCTGTAAGGTTTCTGGATGAGATGCCCGATGACTTTACATCCCATGCACTGCGTTTCAGCCCCTGGACACTGATGGAAGGGGACAAAAGGTTCAGGGTTAAAACCCTGGACTACAGGTGCATGTGGGAAAAGGAAAGGGTAAGAGAGATAAAGGCAAGGCTTGCAAGGTTCACATCATCAGATGAAAACAGATACGCCCTAACAATAGACAACCCTGCAAGCAGATACAGGTTTGCACTTGAGTTTCTCAAGGGTAGCAAAAATGTGCTCGATATAGCCTGTGGCAGAGGAGACGGCACAGCCCTTATAGCCAGCGTGGCAGAAAAGGTGTATGGAGTGGACTACAACGAAAGATACATCCACAGGGCACAGGCAAGGTATGGAAAGAGTGTGGAGTTTATCCACGGTACAGACGATGTGCTCGAACACATGGATGTTATTTTTGACAGTGTTGTGAGCCTGCACACAATGGAACACATAGACGATGACAGACTCTTTCTTGAAAGAATACACAGAAGGCTCAAAAAGGGTGGCACCCTTGTGCTTGAGGTGCCAAGGCTTATGCCCTATCCGCTGGGAGAACCCCTTTATCCGTGCCACAAAAGGGAATACACACAGGAGGGGCTTGAGGAGCTTCTGAGAACCACAGGGTTCCATATCACCGTTGCCCTTGGTGGTAACAGGGGTTCCTATGTGGATGTGGACAGGGCAAGGGAGGTGTTCTTTTACCTCTGCAAAAAGGTTTAACCAGGGAGGCGGAATATGGCAAGGATACTTCTCATATACCCACCTGTTATACTTCCAAAAACAGAAAGACCCACAATTACCGCTCCACTCGGGGTTGCCTATGTTGCATCGGTGTGTGAAAGGGCTGGATTTGAGGTGAGGATTATAGACTGCCTTGCAGAAGGTGAGTGGAAGAGCACAGAGGCCCACAACGGCCTTCTTTACTGGGGACTCACATACGATGAGATAGAACAGCGCATAAAAAGGGAAAGACCAGATGTGGTGGGTATAAGCTGTCAGTTCTCATTACAGTACATACCATCAAGGGATATAACAAGGATGGTAAAAAGGCTCTTTCCCCATGCCATAACCGTTATGGGTGGCACCCATCCCACGGTAATGTACAGAGAGATACTTGCCAGCGAAAGGGCACTGGACTATGTGGTCTTAAGCGAGGGAGAATACACCTTTACAGAGCTTGTAAGAAGCCTTGCCTCTGGAGGGGATGTATGTCACATAGACGGGCTTGCCTACAGAAAGGACGGTGTGGTTGTGTGTAACCCAAAAAGGGGCTTTATAGAGAACCTCGATGAACTGCCCTTTCCTGCAAGACACCTTCTGCCAATGGATATATACGCACGGGCAAAGAGGGGATGGGGCACCACACGAAGGGCCCCAAAGGCAAATATGATAACCTCAAGGGGCTGTCCGTTCAGGTGTACATTCTGCGGTATATGGATAAACGCTGGCAAGGGCTTCAGGGCACGCTCGCCAGAAAATGTGCTGGCAGAGATAGAACACCTGGTGAAGGAATACCACATAAGGGAGATACACTTTGAGGACGATAACCTCACCCTCAACCGTGAACGGGCAGAAAGGATATTCGACCTCATGATAGAGAAAGGGCTGAATCTTACATGGACTGCCCCAAGTGGACTTGCCATATGGACATTTAACGACAGGCTACTCGATAAGATGGTAAAAAGTGGCTGTTACAGGGTTAACCTTGGGCTTGAATCAGGTAACGACCATGTGCTGAGGAATATTATAAAGAAACCCCTCAACCGCAGGATAATAAGAGAGAAGATAGCACTCGTTAAAAAATACGGGCTTGAGATAACGGGCTTCTGGGTCATAGGCAACCCTGGTGAGACCCTGGAGCAGATGTGGGATACACTGGACTTTGCAAGAGAGCTGGGGCTTGAGGACAATCAGGTTGCCATAGCACTTCCGTATCCGGGCACAGAACTCTACGAGATATGCAAAAAGAAGGGCTATCTTGTATTCAACCACACGGATGAAAGGGCATACGAGTATTTTTCCATCCACAGTGCCCTCGTGAAGACAGAGGACTTCAGCCCCTCTGATGTTATAGCGGTAAGGGATGCGGGCAGATTCATAGCCCTTCTAAAGAGAGAGGGCATTGGAGCCATTCCATACAGAACAGTGGAGCTTTTCAAAAGAAACGGCCTTGCACTGGGGCTTAAGACCCTCTATGAGGTGATAAAAAAGGGTATAAGGCTTCTGGGTTCCAGGCTTACGGGCCACCTTCAGGAGGTGGGCACACCAGGACATGTAAGAAACTGAAAAAAAGGAGGCAGGCAAGATGGAGTTTTTTCTCGATACCGCATCAATAGAGGAGATAAAACACTACAAAAAACTGGGCCTCGTTGATGGAGTTACCACAAACCCCCAGCTACTCTCAAAGGAGGGCACAGACTGCCTTGAACAGATAAAAAAGATAGTCTCGATTGTAAGTGGCCCGGTATCGGTTGAGGTTACATGCACGGAGCCACACAGGATGGTTGAACAGGCAATGGGGCTTGCCTCTATTGCAGAAAACATTGTGATAAAGGTGCCCGCATCCACAGAGGGTATTGTGGTTGCAGAAAGACTCAAAAGGGAGGGCATAAAGACCAACATAACCCTTGTGTTCCATCCGTCACAGGCAGTGCCCTTTATAAAGATGGGTGTGGAATACATAAGCCTTTTTGTGGGAAGGGTTGAGGACTTCGGCCTTGATAACACACCACACATAAGAACACTGCGCTCCATGATAGACACCATGCAGAGTCCCACACGCCTTCTCGGAGCATCCATAAGAAATCCCGACTACCTTGTAACCGCCATAGCAGATGGTGCCCATGCGGTAACGGTGCCACCTGCGTGCTGGCAGAAGGTCTACACAAACCCCATGCTAAGCCAGGCAGAGCGTGAGTTTCTCGAAAGCTGGAGAAGGCTTCCACCACTGGTAAGGAAAAAATACGATTCACTTACAGCGGATATGGAGGTGGCACAGAATGCGTCTTAAAGACAAGGTGTGTGTGATAACAGGCTCAAGCCGTGGCCTTGGAGAAGCCATAGCCCGTGGCTATGCCCGTGAAGGGGCAAAGGTGGTGGTAACCTACTGCAGGGAAAAACAGAGGGCAGAAAGGGTTGCAAGGGATATAGGGGCAGAACTGATCCTTAAACTTGATGTTAGAGACCGCAACAGCATAAAAGGGGCCTTCAAAAAAGTGGCAGAACACTACGGACACATAAATGTGCTCGTAAATAATGCGGGGATAAACAGACCGGCAGACTTTGATAAACAGACAGAGGAAGAGTGGAACGAGGTCATAGATGTGAACCTCACAGGGGTATTCCGCTGTTGTCAGGAGGTACTGCCATACATAACGGACAACGGCAGGATAATAAACATAGGCTCACTTTCAGGTGAATACGGAGGGCCAAGAACACCCTCATATGCCTGTGCAAAGATGGCACTCATGGCCTTAACACATAATCTTGCAAGGTTCCTGGGACCACGGAACATATGTGTTAACACCCTTTCTCCAGGGGTTATAGCAGGTGAGTTTACAGAGAAGACCATGAGCCCTGAGGTGAGAAAAACAGTGGACTCACTTATGCTCATAAAGAGGCTTGCAACATATGAGGATATGGTTGGGGCTGCCATATTCCTGGCATCAGATGAGTCCTCCTACCTTACAGCCCAGACCATAAGCATAAACGGAGGTGCATGGGTGAGATGAACTTCAGGGGCAAAAAGACACTGCTTGTGCTTTCAGGCGGTGTTGAGGCGGTTGAGGGTATAAGGATTGCAAAACAGATGGGACTTGATGTGGTTGTGTGTGACATAAATCCCCGTGCACCTGGAAGGGCACTGGCAGACTGGTTCATCTGTGCGGATATATACAACCCGGTGGATGTGGCCTCCAAGGTACTGCGCTTTGCAAAAAAACGCAGAATAGATGGCGTTATAACCATAGCAAGCGATGCGGTAAGGGCTGTTGCAGAGGTCGCAGAGCTTCTCAGACTGCCAGGTATATCCAGAAGTACAGCCTTCGTGACCACAGATAAGTTTATTATGAAAAAAGTACTCGCACAGAAGGGTGTGCCCGTGCCAGGGTTTGCATCTGTTGGGTCTGTGGATGAAATCAGGGAAAAGATAAGGGCCTTCGAAAGGGCGGTTATAAAGCCCGTTGATAGCAGAGGGGCAAGGGGCGTTATAAGGGTTACACCACAGGAAGACCTGGAAGAGGCCTTCAGCAGGGCCATAAGACACTCACCCTCTAAAAGACTCATCATTGAGGAATGGCTTGACGGCGCACAGATAAGCGCAGAGGCTCTGGTAATAAGGGGAAGGGTGTATCTTTGCGGAATCGCAGATAGAAACTACTCGAGACTCAAAGAGACATATCCATATGTCATAGAAGATGGAGGTGAAACACCGAGTAGATTCTCCCCCCGGATAGATGAAAGTATAAGAGAGGTGTTACAGGATACAGCAGACGCCATAGAAATTGAAGATGGCGTGATAAAGGCAGATATAGTGCTCAGAGAAGGTAGCCCCGTTATCATAGAGGTTGCATCAAGACTTAGCGGAGGATTCTTCTCCACAATAACCATACCACTTGTATACGGTATAAACATAACTGGTATGGCCATACTCCTTGCCTTGGGCCTTAAGGTTACTCCACCCGATAAGCTGAGGCCTGTCTGCTACCAGGCAAACAGGTTCATCTTTACAGGGCCTGGTACGGTAACAAAGATAATCGCACCAGAGGTAGAGGAGCTTCCAGATTATGTGAAACACCTCAACATAGGGGTTAAAGAGGGAGACCAGCTGGAAGAGATAACAGACCATACAAAAAGAAGGGGCAGTGTGCTTGTGTGTGCGGACTCGCGTAAGGAGGCCATAGAAAGGGCAGAACTTTTGATAAGAAAAATCCGCATAGAGGTAGACACAGCCAAAACCCAGACCCGCATGTGCAGGATGTAGCCATGGGCAGACTCTATCTGTACACAGTGTTCCACCTTAACCTTGCGTTCTCCCTGATACCGGAGGACGACTATTCAGGCATTATAGAGAACTCCTACTGGCCGATTCTTGAACTTGCAGAAGAGGGCATACCCCTGGGCATGGAGGCATCTGCCCATACACTTAAGGAGATAGAACGAAGGGACAGAAGCTTCATAAAGAAACTGCAAGAGCTGTGGGATAAGGGTATGTGCGAGTTTATAGGCTCTGGCCATTCACAGCTTATAATGCCACTTGTGCCAGCAGATGTAAACAGGTGGAACCTTGAGATTGGAAACAAGCACTACAGAGAGTTTTTCTGTAAAACCCCAAAGATAGCCCTTGTTAACGAGCAGACCTTTTCAAAAGGACTTGTGGAGCTTTTCAAAGGTGCAGGCTACTCTGCCATAATAATGGACTGGAATAACTGCTACAGATACAACCACTATCCTAAAAGATTCCTCTATTATCCCCAGCTGGCAACAGGCATAACCGACAGGATAGGGCTTCTGTGGAACCATTCCATAGCCTTCCAGAAGTTCCAGCGCTGTGTGTACGGAGAGCTGACCACGAAAGAATACCTGGAGTTTCTTCTGAGCCATCACCATACCACCGAAGAGAGGGCTTTTGTGGTTTACGGAAACGATGCAGAGGTGTTCGGATACCGCCCTGGTGAGGGAACATTCAGAAAGGGTGAGTCAAGAAGGGTCAAAGAGCTTTTAAGAGAGCTTGCCTCACTCAAAGAGACCACCATTGTTACCCCATCTTTTGTGATGAAACACTTTACAGGCCATCCCCTGGCATACCACAGTATAGAGCTTGAATCTCCCGAGACCCCGCTTGTGTGCAAAAAACAGGAAAAGTACAACCCCGTAAGATGGGCGGTATCGGGCAGGGATAATACCCACATAAATGCTGTATGCTACAGGGTATATCATAACCTGAAAACCCTTGAGGGCAGGGCTGGTGAGGAAACCCTCCACCCCCTTAAAAGGGCACTCTGTGAGCTCTGGGGCAGTGACTTCAGAACCAACACAATAGATGAAAAATTCCTCTACTTCAGAGACCTGATGGGCTGGCTGAAACACACAACAGAGAAACTCCTTGAAGAAAACAGCCCAGGGCCTGCTACAGAGGCCAGCCCAGAGGATGCTTGCCATGTAAACCCCCATCAGCCTTCCTGTGAACCCATGGGTGCCCCTTTTGTTATGGTAAAAGTGGCTTCCACTGTGACACGAAGGGATAACCTTCTTCAGGTAAAAACACCATCTGTTGACGCAGAGTTTATAGAGAACAAGGGGCTTGCACTGAGGTCAGCTGTATTCTCAAGGGTCTCTTCCACACCACTTGTGGGCACACTGCCACATGGCTATTACGAGGATATACAGTTTGGGGCGGACTTCTTCAGTGCCCACCTCATACACATAGCAGGTGATGGCACCAAGACAACAGACCTCTGCAGGGTATCTCCACAGGTGGAGGAAAACAAGAGGTTTTTGAACATTTCGGCAGAGATACCCATGAACATTGGAACACTGAGGAAGGACTACAGGGTGTGGAAGGAAGAGCCCAGGATTGATGTGACATACAGATTAAGGGTAAAGGGGCTTACCGCATCCTCCCTGAGGCTCGGTATATTCACATTCATACCAGAAGGGTTCAGAAAGGACAGCCTATGGTATGAGACCGTAAATGGAGGGCTCTTTCCAGAAAGGTTCTATCTGGCAGGAAGAAAGGTTCTGCACGGTGAGCCCGTAAACTACAGGGTGTCTGCAAGAAGCTGTCTCGGAGCAACAGAGGGATGGATAAGGATTGGCGACAGAGATAAGTATGTGGAGATATTCACAGACAAGGCAGAACTTTATTCAGTACCAATGGTTCACTACGAGGAGACGGGCGGAAACTTCTTCTTCAGAATATACCATTCCGTTGGAGAGACAGATGAGACCGCATGGTGGATATGGCGCGGGATAAACAGAATATCCTTCACACTCAGGGCATTCAAAACAGGAGGATAGATGAATACCCCGTATGAGAAAAACCTAAGATGCATAGAGAAGAAAAACAGAAAGCTCTACACCCTTCTGCGTGAATGCAGTAATGCGGTGGAGCTTGAGAGAACCCGCTCGGGAGATTACACCTTCAGGTTCAAAAACCGATACTTCCACAGCCGTTATGACCCCTGGAAGGAGGCCCGCCAGCAGTTAGAAGAGGTTATGTCAAGAAAGTACGATATTCTGTGCCTTTTCGGTATGGGCTGTGGCTATCTTTTAAGACTCGTTGCAGAGAAACCACCATCAAGGATAATAGTTTACGAGCCTGATATAACAATACTGAAAGGGGTGCTTCAGAAGATAGACCTCTCCGGGGTTCTGGCATCCAGCAGGGTGATGATATACAGCGATATAGACGATGTCGCCTCCTACATAGTAAGGAGAACCGAGGGAACAGAGGACATACTGAGCTACCAGCCACCTGCATACATACAGTGTTTTCCAGAAAAACTTGTGGAATACACCAACAAGATACGCAACGCACAGATAGCCAACATAAGCGAGATACATACAAACATCCTTTCCAGACTGGACTGGATAGAGAACTACCTTACCAACATACCCAACATCATAAAGTATCCCGTGATAGACAAACTCGTTGGAAGGTTCAGGGATGTACCACTCATCATAGTTGGTGCAGGACCATCCCTCAGAAAGAACATACACCTTCTTAGAGACATCAAGGGCAGGGCCCTCATAATGGCTGCCATAACCGCTCACAGAATATTGCTCAAGCACGGTATCGTTGCCGATATGGTTATAGCAGCAGAGAAGGTGGATATGTCGGAGTACTTCACAGGCACAGAGGAGGAAAAGAGGATTCGCCTTGTACTGCCAGAGCTGGTCTACCCCGGCACATTCGAGAAAGATGTAAAGGGAAAGTTCGTGTACTTTAGCTCCTTTATGGAACTCGGTAGGGCCCATGCCAGATACTGGGGCAGTGAGTTTCTGCCCGATATAGGAGGAAGCGTTACAACCGCTGCACTCTCCATGGGGATAGCCTTTGGATGCAACCCCATAGTGTTTATAGGCCAGGACCTCTCGTTCTCATCCGATGGACTATCCCACGCACCAGGAGGAGTATATTCGGAACAGGAGCTTAAGATAGACAGGGAAAAGGGTAAGATAATCGTATCCAACAGATATATATCCATTAAAGAGAAGATGCCAAAAGAGATACGCCCATTGTGGCTTAAGGGTGTGGATGGAAAGCCAGTGCTTACAAGGACTGCATGGGTGGCATTCCACCAGTGGTTTGAAGACTACATGCGATACTTAAGCCACACAAAGCCACACATAAAGGTTATAAACGCAACCGAGGGAGGAGCCTACATAAAGGGCATGGAACACATCCCGCTGAAAGAGGTTATAAGAAGATACATAAAGACCGATGCACACATAGAGGATACAATCACCAGCGCAGAGAAGGAACCACCCCAAAGAGACCTAAAAGGACTTATGGACTCTTTCCAGAAGATGCTAAAGAGCCTTAAAGATATTTCACACCTTGCCCGAAAAATAATATGTGAGGCAGAGTACATGAAAAATAAAAGCAGGCTGGCAGGTATATCACCATCTTTCAAGGAGAATATCAGAAGACTGAAACAGCTTGAGTCAAAACTCTTCAAGAAGTCAGAGGATGTGATTTTCCTCTGGGAGGCCCTCGTTGCCTATACATACAGGCTCAAGGAAGAACTCAAAGAGGAAGAAGAGGACATAAAAAAGGAGTTTATGAAGAACCTTGACACAGTGATTGAATCCTACAGGAATGTGGACACAATGGCAAAAAGGTTCATACCAAGACTTGAAGAGTCCGCAGGATACATAGCAGAGTTAATGAATGAAGAAAGGAGTGAATGTGATGCCAAAGATATATCTCGATGACATGGAGCTCAATATTGAAGACAGGGATAACAACTCCACCATAGGTGAGCTTGTAAAGACCCTGGAAGGCGAGATGGCCTCACACAGAAGATTCATCCATCAGCTATGGATAGAGGGCAGAAATATGGAAATCTGGAGAGAGGAAGAGGTTCTCAAACAGCCCCTGTCAGCCTGCCAGGAGTTAAGACTTGTAAGTGCCGACTACGAGGTGCTCTTTGAAGAGGCCATATGTGTGCTGAAAGAATACATGGCCACCGTGAAAGAAAATATAGAAGCGACTTCAAAAAAGATAAGGGTGGGAGAGGTCAGTACAGGAGACTATCTATCAGCCATATTCACGCACATAAACGAGATAGTGAGAACCATAAGTGCACTCAGGCACAACAGGGCACTCTCGCACAGAAAGATTTTTAAAGAAGACCCCGAGCAGTTCTACCCCGAACTGCTTAAGATAATGGAAGAGCTCAAAAAGACCTTCGAACAGAAGGATATTGTCCTTCTTGCTGATATATTTGAGTACGAGCTTTTGCCATTTCTTAACAAGATGAGCAGTGCCATATTTCATCCTGCCGAAGGGGGAGGGCCTTCCATCAAACTATCGTAAAGTTTGGTTTCATACTACCGATATTATTAAGTAGGTAAGGGGTGAGACGGAAAAAACACGGGCAGAAAGGAGGTGTCAGGTGTTTATATGTTTTAGCCCGCAGGACCGTTGAACCCCATGGGCAAGTGGCATGGATGCCAACAAAAAAACTAAGGAGGGTTGAACGATGCCATTAATAATCAACACCAACATTGCATCTCTTATAGCAC
>JALUQR010000129.1 GCA_027017505.1 bacterium | reverse complement strand
GAGTCTATCTTGAAGAGGTCTTCCTTGAACTTCGGCAACTGTCCTGTTCCAACGAAGGTGTCCGCCCTGGTCATAAAGGGTGGAAAGAGCTCTGTGTAGCCGTGCTCACGGGTGTGAAGGTCAAGCATGAAGTTTATGAGTGCCCGCTCAAGCAGTGCGCCCTCTTTCTTCATGAGCGTGAACCTTGCCCCTGAAAGCTTGCTCGCACGCTCAAAGTCTATTATGTCAAGCATCTCACCAAGGGTGACATGGTCTCTGGGAGTAAAATCAAACTGCGGGGGTGTGCCATGGGTTCTTACCACCACATTCTCCGTTGAGTCCCTGCCCACGGGCACATCAGGATGGGGAAGGTTGGGTATCTCAAGAAGAAGCCCCCTTAATTCTTCCTCACAGCGGGCTATCTCATCGTCAAGGGTCTTTATCCTCTCTGCCACCTTCTGCATCTCTTTTATGAGCGTGTCAGCAGACCTGCCCTCTTTCTTGAGTCTGCCTATCTCTCTGGACACACGGTTTCTTCTCTCCTTGAGGGATTCGGATTCCTGTATCAGGGTCCTTCTTCTCTCATCGAGCTCTCTTACGCTGTCTATTCCAAAGGTATCCCCCCTTGTAAGGAGCCTTCTTTTTACCTCCTCGGGGTTTTCCCTGATGAGTTTTACATCAAGCATGGCTCAACCCCTCTTCCATCTTTTATAAAGGGAGTTTTCTATGCCGAGAATGTCGAGAATCTTTCCCACAATAAAGTCCACCATCTGCTCAACACTTTCGGGTCTGTGGTAAAACGCTGGCATGGCAGGAAGCACCACCGCACCCGCACGGGAAAGCTTTAACATGTTCTCTATGTGTATGGAGTTAAGGGGTGTCTCCCTTGGAACCACAACGAGGGTTCTTCTCTCTTTTAACATACAGTCTGCAACCCTTTCAATGAGATTGGCGGATATACCGCTGGCTATTCTTCCGAGGGTTCCCATGGAACAGGGGCATATCACCATTGCCCTGAGCCCGTATGAGCCACTTGCAAGGGGGCTTGTAAGCTGTGTGGGTGGGGTGAGGGCAAGAAGACCCTCGCTCTCGCTTACTCCTGCACGCTCCAGTATGGTGCTAACCAGAGCGTCAGGCTCTATACCGCACTCTTCCTTCAGTATGCTGAACCCCGCAGAGGATACTATGAGCTCACAGCATCTCTCCCTTTTGAGGAGTTCCTCTACAAGCCTTACACCATAGATTGCACCACTTGCACCTGTAAGTGCTACTGCGTATTCCGTCAAGGTCAGGGTGTCTCCTGCTGTTTATTTGATTCTTATGGCCTTGTAAAGGAAGGTATCTCTTCTCTTTATCCTCACAAGTATCACCTCTTTGCCCTCTGCGTCCTTCAGCACCCTGCGAAGCTCTTCCACATTCCTTACGGGTTTTCTGTCAACCTCTTTTATTATATCGCCCCTTCTTATGCCTGCCTTCTGTGCGGGACTGTCGGGTGTAACATTGTATACAAAGACCCCTTCCTTTTCATCTATGCCGTATCTTTCCATGAGCTCTGGTGTTATGTTTCTCACCGCTATGCCAAGCTTTCCAGCAGGGGTCTTTCTGTCGCGTGTGTCCACCTTTGCGAACTCTTCCTCTTTCTTCTCCTTTACTGTAAGGGTAAGGGTCAGGGGTTTACCGTCTCTTAAGACCTTTACCTTGACCTTTTTGCCAGGCGGTGTTGACGCAACTATTCTTGGCAGGTCATTCATCTGTTCGATGGGTTTGCCGTCAAACTCCACTATTATATCCCCTGGTTTTATGCCAGCCTTATCTGCGGGGTCTCCTGGCATCACAGAGGATACAAGGGCTCCCCGTGGCTCCTTGAGCCCCATCGAGAGGGCTATATCAGGGGTTATGTGCTGTATGGTTACACCTATCCAGCCCCTTACGACCTTTCCACGCTCTTTAAGCTGTAGGAGCACATCCTTCACCATATTTATGGGTATGGCAAACCCTATGCCCTGTCCGCCTGCAATTATGGCCGTGTTTATGCCCACCACCTCTCCACGCACATTGAAAAGCGGGCCCCCTGAGTTTCCAGGGTTTATTGATGCATCGGTCTGTATGAAGTTATCATACGGGCCTGCCCCTATTACCCTGCCCTTCTGGCTTACAATGCCTGCGGTCACCGTGCCACCAAGACCAAAGGGGTTGCCTATGGCTATCACCCATTCGCCTATCTGAAGCTTGTCAGAATCACCGAGCACAGCCACGGGCAGGTCCTCCTTTGCATCTATCTTTATGAGGGCAATGTCAAGCTTTTTGTCCTTTCCGATTACCTCTGCCCTGTACTCCTTCTTTCCCTCGGAGAGGGTTACAATAATCTCCGTTGCGTTCTCTATTACATGATAGTTGGTGAGTATATAACCATCCTTGTTTATAATGAATCCAGAACCCAGGCTGTGTCTTTTAAATTCTCTTGGCGGGCCGTTAAAGAACCTTTTGAAGAACTCATCGTCAAAGAACTCATCAAAGGGTGTTCTGAACTCAGGGAAGGGCACAACGGGTCTTTCCTTTATGACCTGTGTGGTGGATATGTTTACCACAGGTGGCATGAGCCTTTTTGCAAGCTCTGCAAATGAGGGTGGCCCCATGGGCCTTTCCTTGCCCGTTGCATCCTTCCAGAACTCTCCAGCACTTGTGGTGTCTGTTATGTCAAACCTTCCTGCAATAAATATGCCCACAAGAAGGGATAGAAAAGATACAAAAACAAGTGCCTTGATACCAAACCTTCTGTTTTCCATGGTTACTGCTCCTTGGTTTTTTTTAATTACTCCACCGCCTTGCAGTACTTCATTCGAAGTTCATAGAGGATGCGGTCAAGGAGTGCCTGTTCATCTTTTGTGAGGTTTCCACGGGTCTTTTCCTTGAGGATAGCCAGTATATCTATAGTATGTCTTGCCAGGGCAAGGTCTTTTTCTATCCTGTCTGTCTGCGGGTTCTTTATCTCACCAAGATGCATCAGCGCAGAGGTGGAAAGTGAAAGCACGAATGTTGAAAAGTCTGGAGGCGGAAGGCTCCTCTGCTTTGGTTTTTCCCTGTTCTCACGGGCTGTATTTTTTGAGGGAGTCTTCTCCTCCATCTTTATTCAGGATTACCCGCTACTTTGCCTCCACCTTTACATGAATGAGCTTTTCCTTCTCTATCTTTGGCACCACTATGGTGAGAACCCCGTCACTCAGGGTTGCCTGTATACGGGTTCTGTCTATAACCACAGGAAGGCTGAACACACGCTGAAACGCACCATAGGAACATTCCATCCTGTGATAGTACTCGTTGCTGGATGTACGCTGGGGTTTCTCGCCCTTGACCACAAGGAAAGAGTCCTTCACATCTATCTCCACATCCTCTATGTCCACCCCTGGCAGTTCCACCTTCAGGATTACCTTCGTCTGGGTCTCGTATATGTCCACAGGTGGAGACCATGCAGACCCTGATGGAACCTCAAGCCCCATGTACTTCGCTATGGTCTCCTCAAAGACCCTGCGCATCCGCTCCTGTAAAAACAGAAGCTCCCTGTAAGGTATCCACTTTAAGAGAGCCAACCCCCTGCCTCCAGCAAAAAGTTATTAAATATATTATTTTATTATTCCCCTGTTGTCAAGTAATCGGCAGAATCCCGACCATCTTGAGTGCTTGACCCCAGGGGCTGTTTGCTGATAGAATCGGTCTTATCATGAGCTGTGGGGAGGCAGGTTGCATGGAGGATGTGTATGTTTTTTCCACAATGGAGATGAAGGTCTGTGTGGTTGGCCCGCTTGAGGTAAACTGCTACATCCTCTGGGATAGAGAGGGCAGGGAGGCGGTCATAATAGACCCTGGTGGAGATGGCGACACACTGGTGGAGCTTGTAAGAAGGCTTGACATAAGGCCCACCCATCTTATAAACACCCACGGGCACTTTGACCATGTGGGTGCAAACCACATAATAGCCCGTGCGTTTTCACCAGAGCTTGTACTCCACAGAGAGGACCTTGAGCTTTTAAAAAACGCCCGTCTTCAGGCAGACTACTTTGGCCTTACCGCCAGTGCTCAACCAGAGCCCACCCTTTTTGCAGAGGATGGCATGATACTTACCACAGGGAAGATAACCCTCAAGGTGCTCCACACCCCGGGGCACACCCCTGGCAGTATATCCCTGTATGCGGAAAAGGAGGGAGTGCTTTTCAGCGGGGATACCCTTTTTCGTGGCTCCGTTGGAAGAACAGACCTGCCAGGTGGCTCCTATGACACGCTTATAAGTTCCATACAGGAAAAGCTCATTCCCCTGGGCGACGGTGTGCAGGTCTTCTGCGGGCACGGGCCTTCCACAACCATAGGAGAGGAAAAACTCTCAAACCCCTTTATAGCAGGAGTATAGGCAGTTGAGACTGAGGGATAAAAAAATAATAGTTGGCATTACAGGCGGTATAGCGGTATACAAGGTTGCAGAGCTCGTGAGGCTTCTTAAGAAAGAGGGCATGGATGTACAGGTGGTTATGACAGAGTCTGCAACGAGGTTTGTCTCTCCCCTTACATTTGAGACCCTTTCTGGAAGAGAGGTCCTCTGCGAGCAGTTTGCATCCACAGGAGGTATAAGCCACATAGAGCTTACCGACTGGGCAGACCTCATGCTCATAGCCCCTGCAACTGCCAACACCATAGGTAAACTTGCCTCTGGCATTGCGGACAACCTTCTTACCACCATGGTCATGGCATGTCCCAAGGCTGTTATTCTGGCACCTGCCATGAACCACAGGATGTACGATAACCCGATAGTAAGGGATAACATAAAGAGGCTTTCTGAGCTTGGCCATGTGTTTGTGGGGCCTGAAGAGGGTGAGCTTGCCTGCGGATGGACTGGCAGGGGCAGGCTTGCAGAACCTGCCCGTATGGTTGAGGCGGTAAAGGATGTGCTCACCCCCAAGGACCTTGAGGGCGAAAGACTGCTTGTAACCGCAGGCCCAACCCGTGAGCCCATAGACCCCGTAAGGTTTGTGTCCAACCGCTCGTCAGGAAAGATGGGCTACGAGCTGGCAAAAGAGGGCAGAAGACGGGGCGCAGAGGTGGTGCTCATAACAGGCCCAACATACCTTAAACCCCCCTACGGGGTTACAACAGTGATGGTCTCCACAGCAGAGGAGATGTACAACGCTGTTATGAGCTACTTTCCACAGTCAACCATAGTGGTCATGGCATCCGCAGTTGCAGACTACAGACCAAAGCTCATATACGAGGAGAAGATAAAGAAAGGGGAGTCAGGTCTCACCCTTGAGCTTGAAAGAACCGTGGATATACTCCTTGAGCTTGGCAGAAACAAGGCGGATAAACTTCTTGTTGGATTTGCCCTTGAAACGGACAATCTCACAGAGAACGCAAAGAAAAAGCTCAGGGAGAAAAACCTTGACCTTATAGTTGCAAACACCCCTGCAACAATGGACAGTGACTCAAGCTCTGCAATCATAATAGACAGTTCCCTCAATATCCAGACCATAGGGGAGTGCACAAAGGAGGAGCTTTCTGCACTGATACTTTCCAGGGTGGTGGAGCTTAAAAGAAGGGGCTGATCAGCGTATCACTATGTCTTTGAGCATATCCTCCATAACGGGTTGCCAGGGTCTGCCACTTCTTTTAAGGTCCTTGAGCCTTTTTTTGAATCTCTTTGCCTGCTCGAGGTTTTCCCTTCCAGTTGGGTCTGCATTCAGACAGTGTGCCCTTCTGCCATGTGTGAGTATGTCTGTTACAGCATCCATACAGAGGTTAAGATAGCGCTCTCTGTCTGTTCTTTTAAGCTTCCATCGCGAGGATGAGGAGAGTAAATCCAGCATTGTGTGCCATCGCCTCATACGCTGGAGTGTAAGCAGACTTGAGAATATCGTCTTGTTGGTCTTGAACGAAAGCGGGGTGTTGCCCTCGAGGGTTTCCTTAAGAAGTATGTCACAGTCAGGATGCACCCTTTTTACCATCTTTTCGGGAAGGCGCCATACCTCCTTGTTTATAAGTGCGTCAAAGCGCAGTTCCCAGTATATGTGGCGCAGTATCCTTGCGGAAAAGCTCTTTACCATCATCTCTGGTATGAATGTGTTGTGGGCAACCGTATCCGCTGCGAGATGGCTCAGATATCCGTAGGAGAATGCCCTCTGCTGGGGGGTCCTGGCCTCCTTCAGTAGCCTGAAGCCAAATCGCCAGTTGTGGCAGTGTTTGAGCTCTTCCACAAAGTTCTTGCCTATAACAATGTCTGCACTTATGTTGCCGTAGAGGAAGTCATACCTGTACTTTTCAATAACACCAGCTATTGCAGGCCCGAGTATGTCTGCATGCTGAAGGATTCTGATGCCTATCTCGAGATGGGTGGCAGGCCCCCATGCAAGAGCATCTTGCGTTGAAAACAGAATTATTATAAAAAGAGAGATAGTCAGTGCCAGAAACATCCCTAATATGTTAGCCCAAGAAAGAGAGGGTGTAAAGAAAAATGAATAGAGCCGAGCTTATGAGGGCCCTTGTGTGTGAGCTTGAGTATCTTAAGTCCATAGGCATAGATTATATCATGCTACCAGGGAAGGGCCAGGGGCTTGAGGGTCTTATCATGCGCATCCGTGGGTGCAGAAGGTGTGCACACCTTTTTAAGCCCTCTCCTGTGCCCCCTGCTGGCACAGAGGGGGCAAAGGTGGTATTCGTTGCCCCCATGCCTGCAAAGAAGGATGCTCTTTTCAGCCCCGAGCAGAATGAGCTTTTCTGCAAGATAGTAAGGGCAATGGAGCTTGACGAGGGAGACTATCACATAACAGCCATCCTCAAGTGTCATGTAAAAGAGGAGGTTGCGGGGCAGGCTGTCTCAAACTGTCTGGAGTATCTTAACGAAGAACTGAGACTTACAGAACCCCTTGCAATAGTAACCCTTGGTGGGCTACCACTTAAGGTGCTCACACAGGAGGATGCACCACCTGAAAGACTTACAGGAAGGTTCTATCAATACATGGGGATAAGGCTTATGCCCGTGGTTGACCCTGGCACACTTCTTGAAAAAAAAGAGCTTAAGAGGGATTGCTGGAATGCCCTGAAGAAAGTTATGGCACTTTACAGATAACATCCCGTTGCAATAATACATAAAGCCTGTTAGACTTGAATTCAGACAGTATGAGACAACAACTGCCCACCATACTTTTCCTTCTGTTTCTCTTCGGTAGCCTTCAGGCTACAGCAAGTGAAACCACCTCTGCAGGGGAAGTCCACATGATAAAGGTGGAAGGGGTTATAAACCCAGTGATGGCAGAGTACATAGGAAAGGCCATAGAGAGTGCGGAGAGGGACATGGCAGAGGCCCTTTTGATTCAGCTTGACACCCCCGGGGGGCTTGACCCCTCGATGCGTGACATAGTCAAGTCCATACTTTCGAGCAGGGTGCCCGTTGTGGTCTATGTGGCACCATCAGGGGCAAGGGCAGCATCCGCAGGGGTGTTTATAACCTATTCCGCACACATATCTGCAATGGCACCTGGCACCAACATAGGCTCTGCCCATCCCGTGCCCATGGGTGGCAAGGATGTGGACGAGGTTATGATGAAAAAGATAGAAAACGATGCGGTAGCATACATAAAGAGCATAGCGGTAAAGAGGGGTAGAAACCCGGAATGGGCTGAAAAGGCTGTAAGAGAAAGCGTGAACATAACAGCAAGGGAGGCCCTCAAGCTCGGCGTTATAGACCTTATTGCAGACTCCACAGAAGAGTTGCTTACAGCCATAGACTCAAGAGAGGTTGAGACAGTGGCAGGCAGGCTTAAGCTCAACACAAAGGATGCAACCCTTAGGGAGTTTGAGATGGGCCTCAGGCTTAAGATACTCAACGCCATATCCAACCCGAATGTTGCCTACATACTGATGATGATAGGCCTTGTGGGCATATATTTTGAGCTCTCAAACCCTGGAACCATATTCCCCGGTGTGATAGGGGCCATATGTCTGATACTTGCCTTCTATGCCTTCCAGACCCTGCCCGTAAACTACGCAGGGCTTGCACTCATAGGACTTGCACTTCTCTTCTTCATAGCGGAAACCCAGGTTACAAGCTTCGGGCTTCTCACCATAGCGGGGATAATATCTCTTATCCTTGGCTCGCTTATGCTCTTTGAGTCCCCACTGCCCTTTATGAAGGTATCCCTTGGGGTGCTCCTTCCAACGGTCATCATGGCAAGCCTTGCCATAGTGTTCATGATGTACTATGCGGTAAAGCTCCACAGGAGAAGGCCTGTAAGCGGTATGGAAGGTCTCGTAGGCGAGCAGGGCGTTGTTGTTGAAAGGGTTGACGAAAGGGGCGGAAGGGTCTTCGTTGATGGTGAGTACTGGAATGCAACCGCTGACCAGCCACTGGAGAAGGATACAAGGATAAAGGTTGTGGAGGTCAGGGGTTTCAGACTAAGGGTGGAACGAATAAAGGAGGATGAACAATAAAAAAGGAGGTTCTGTACCATGTTCGGTATAAGCACGGGTATGTTATTGCTTCTCATAATAGTGGCGCTTTTTCTGTGGTCTGCGGTGCACATACTGCCCGAGTACGAGAGGGGTGTGGTCTTCTTTCTCGGCAGATACCAGGCGGTAAAGGGCCCGGGGCTTGTGCTCATAATTCCCGGCATACAGCGCATGGTGAGGATAAGCCTGAGGACAGTAACGCTTGATGTGCCCACCCAGGAGGTTATAACCAAGGACAATGTGTCTGTAACCGTGAATGCGGTGGTCTACTTCAGGGTTATGTCTGCTGACAAGGCTGTTATAGCCGTGGAGAACTACCTTTACGCGACAAGCCAGCTTGCCCAGACCACACTGAGAAGCGTGTGCGGACAGGCAGAACTCGATGAACTGCTCTCTGAAAGGGAAAAGCTCAATGTGAAACTCCAGGAGATACTCGACCGCCAGACAGACCCCTGGGGGGTGAAGGTAACGCTGGTGGAGCTTAAGGCCATAGACCTTCCCGAGGAGATGAAAAGGGCCATGGCAAAACAGGCAGAGGCAGAAAGGGAAAAGAGGGCAAAGATAATCCATGCAGAGGGAGAACTCTCTGCAGCCCGAAAGATGCTCGAGGCAGCACAGCTTCTGTCACAGAATCCCGTGTCCCTGCAGTTAAGATACCTTCAGACCCTTGTGGAGGTTGCTTCCGAGAAAAACTCCACAACCATATTCCCCATACCCATAGACCTGGTCAAACCCTTTCTCATGAGAGAGGAGAAAAAAGAAGGAGGCGGATAAAAGAACACAGCCTTGAGTAAACAATGCCAGCCTTGAAGACACAGCCATGCATGGTGAGGACTACAGAGGACACAGAAAGAGGTTGAGACAGAGGTTCCTTAAGGGCTCCCTCGCAGGGTTTCACGACTACGAGGTGCTTGAGCTTCTTCTGACCTTTGCCATACCCAGAAGGGATGTAAAACCCCTTGCAAAACGGCTTGTAAGAAGGTTCGGCGGACTGCGCGGTGTGTTCGATGCCAGTGTGGAGGAGCTTAAAAGTGTGGAGGGAATGGGCGAGCACTCAAGTGTGCTCATACACCTTGTAAAGGAGATAGGCAAGGAGTATCTGAAAGAGAGGATGCGGGCAAGGGATGTGGTAAAGTCTCCACAGGATGTGCTCGATTACCTTGAGTTTGCCCTTTCAGGCGAGAGGGTGGAAAAGTTCATAGCCCTGTACCTGGACACAAAAAACCATGTGCTCGGTGTGGAAACACTTCACGAGGGCACAATAGACCAGACATTCGTCTATCCGAGGAAAATCATAGAGCATGCTTTCAAGTACAATGCAAGAAGTGTCATATTTGTGCACAACCATCCAAGCGGGGATCCAACCCCATCGCGCACCGATTACAAGCTCACCAAGGAGCTTGAAAGGGCTGCCCACAGTGTGGACCTCATAGTGCATGACCACATAATAGTGGGCAGGGGTGGCTACTTCAGTGCCCGCCAGAGGGGCTGGCTTTCAGAACCCGTGGAGGGCTCCCTCAAGGTGGGCGAAGACAGCGAGGATTAGACCTACAGTGTGCCCCTGGACATTCTGCGCCTGAGAACCCTCTGTAGATACGCCCTTGCCCTTTCCACAGAATCCCTCACCGTAAGCCCCTCTGCAAGCCCACACGCTATAGCGGTGGACAGTATACAGCCTGTACCATGCAGAAACATGCTGGAAAGCCTGATACGCCTTGCAGGAAAGCGGTACACTCTTTTTCCATCAAGTAGCAGGTCAACGGGGTCTTCCTTGAGGTGGCCACCCTTTACGAGCACACAACCGCATCCAAGCCCGAGAAGCCTTTCTCCTGCCCTCTCCATGTCAGCGGTGTTCCTTATTGAAACACCTGTTAGAAGCTCTGCCTCCTCTATGTTGGGGGTAACAATGGTGGCAATACCCATAAGCCTTTTAAGGCTACAGAGGGTGGATGTCCTTGCAAACCTGTAACCAGAGGTTGCCCTTATAACGGGATCAACAACTATACCTCTGGGGTGTTTCTGTGCCAGTATGTGGTGTATCGTGTCTGTAACACCGGGGCTACCTGTAAGCCCTATCTTTACCGCATCGGGAGAGAACCTTTCAAGCAGTATCTCAAGCTCCTCTTTTACAAGCCAGGCTGGCAGAGACCTTGATGCGGTCACACGCAGTCCATCCTGCACGGTAACAGATGTTACCACACCGAGTGGTCTTGCACCGTGCTCCAGGATGGTCTCCACATCCCGCTGCAGGCCTGCACCGCCTGTCGGGTCAGAGCCTGCTATGGCGAGCACATACCTCATCTGAAAAGATAAACCAGAAGAGCCTGCACCGTACCTATGAGAAAACCCATAATCCCGCCGAGTATCTCTATGTAACGCAGTTCCCTTGCTATGAAGGCAGTAAGGAGGTTTTCAAACCTTACAAGGTCAAGCCTGTCTATGCGGTCTGTAAGGAGCCCCTTTAC
>JALUQR010000128.1 GCA_027017505.1 bacterium | reverse complement strand
ACTTTCAAATGTGCTCATAGAGGGTGCCAACGGTGGTATAACAGTTATGGCAACAGACCTTGAGATATTCATAAAGGACATATGCCCCGCAGATACTGCTGAAAAGGGCTCACTTACGGTAAATGCAAGGAAACTCTTTGAAATCGTAAGGAGTCTTCCAGAAGAAAAAGTAAGTATAACCATTGCAGAAGACAGGATGGGCATTGTAAGTGGCAGGGTTAAGTACAACATTATGGGTATACCTGCAAAGGAGTTTCCAGCTTTTCCATCCGTGCCTGAAAATAGCCTTGTAAGGATAGACCAGAACATTTTCAGTGAAATGATAGATAAAACATCCTTTGCGGTATCAACAGATGAGACCCGTTACAACATAAACGGTTTTTTCCTTCAGAAAGAGAACAGCCACATCCGCATGGTTACAACAGATGGCCACAGGCTTGCACTCATAGAGAAGGAGTACGAGAACATACCCGTTGATACCACAGGTGTAATACTGCCAAGAAAGGGTATCATTGAGTTAAGAAAACTCTTTGAAGAGGAGGGCTCGTTTTTCTTCGGCATATCAGATAAGAACGCAACGGTAAAGAAGGACACAACTGTGATGAACATAAGGCTTATAGAGGGTGAGTTTCCCGACTATAAACAGGTGATACCACGGGAAAACGATAAAAGGGCTGTTGCAGTAAGAACAGAGCTTCTTGACGCACTTAAAAGGGTATCAATACTTGCGTCTGACAGGATAAAGGGTGTTAAGTTCAGCTTCTCTGATGGAAGGCTTGTGTTGAGCTCTTCAAACCCTGATATAGGCGATGTGGTTGATGAGCTTGAGGTGGAATATCAGGCAGAGCCATTTGATGTTGCGTTCAACGCAAGATACTTTATAGATGTACTTGGTGTGGTGGAAGAGGAAAGGGTGGTCATGGAGTTTAAAGACTCTGTAAGCCCTGGTGTGGTGAAACCAGAGGGCTGTGAGGATTATCTCTACATAGTAATGCCCATGAGACTATAGAACAAAGGAGATGACCGAGGTATGAAGAGAACATATCAGCCAAGTAACATAAGAAGAAAAAGAACCCACGGGTTTCTTAAAAGAATGGAGACAGCAGGAGGAAGGGCGGTTCTTAAAAGAAGAAGAGCCAAGGGAAGAAAACGCCTTACTGTAATTACCGGTGGCAAGTAAGAGTTGAAACCCCACAGGTTTACAAAAAAGGAACGACTTAAAAAAACGCGTGACTTCATAAGAGCAAGAAAAGAGGGAAGAAGATACACCACAGAGAACTTCATAATATATGTGGTTCCAAATAATATGGGTTTCAACAGGCTCGGGCTTTCAGTTGGTGCGCATGTGGGAGGAGCTGTAAAGAGAAACAGAATAAAAAGGCTTTTAAGAGAGTTCTTCAGACTCAACAAAGACCTCTTCCCAACTTCCTCCGATATAGTTATATCAGTAAAAAAGGATATAAATTTTGAGGCCATGAAGTATCAGGATGTAAGAAAAGAGCTTTGTGGCCTCTTTGAGAGGTTATCGAAGGTATGATGGCAGGGCTCCTTAAAGCCATACTTGGTTTGTACAAGTATTTGATATCTCCGCTGTTCCCACCGAGTTGCAGGTTTTATCCATCCTGTTCAGACTATGCCAGGATGTGCATAGACAGGTATGGTGTGGTAACTGGAGTATGGTTTGCTGTAAAGAGGGTCTTAAGGTGTCATCCCTTTAACCCTGGCGGTTATGACCCCGTACCAGAAAGAAAGGAACGATAGGAGATGGGTGAGAACGAAAAGAGAATTCTCATAGCAATGGTTCTCTCGTTTCTTGTAATAATCTTTTATCCTAAGATTCTTGAACTGCTCGGGGTGGAGACCCCTGCAACAAGACAGAAAAAGGCAGAAAAAACCGTAACCCAGAAAGAAAAAACCACCCCGGCAGTGGAAGAGCCCGCAGAGAGGGGCCCTGTGGTTAAACTCACTCTACCTGAGGAAGAGGAAAAACTCATAACAGTGGATACCCCTCTTTACACCGCTGTTGTGAGCAGTCACGGTGGAAGCATAAAGAGCTTCAGGCTGAAACACTATAAACAGACCATCTCAGAGGACTCTCTACCCATAGACCTTGTAAACCCTGTTGATGGCCTGTATCCGCTTATCACAAGGTTCAAGATAAGCGGGCTTCCAGAGGTACCTGCCTTCAGCGCATCTGTAGAATCCCTGAGGCTTGAGGAGGGCAAAAGAGCGAAGCTTCTTTTAACCTGGCAGGGCAGTGACGGCACGGTTGTGGAAAAAAAGCTCGTCTTTTCCTCTGACAACTACACCATAGATGTGGAACTTAAGGTTATAAATGGTAGAGAAGAAAGCCTTAAGGGCACTGTGCTGAATGAAATATCAGGAAGGTTTGTCACAGAAAGTAGCTACTTTCACCACGGTCCTTTAAGAAGAATAGATGGCAAGACACGGCGCCAGGATGTGGAGACCACCGTTGAGATGGGCAAAGGAAGCCCTGAATGGATAGGCATAGAGGATAAGTACTTTCTTCTTGCATTCATTCCAGAGGACGGCATGGATACCTTCTGGGAGAGTGTGGTGCCATCAGAGCACACAGGAAGGGTTAGCCTTGGCAGGGCCCTTGAGCTTGAACCTGCCCACCAGGCACTTACCACTTTTACAGCCTATCTTGGCCCGAAGGAGTACGACAGACTCATAGCAATGGGCAGGGGACTTGATGAGGCAATAGAGTTTGGCGTATTCTCGCTTATAGCAAGGCCACTTCTTGTGGTTCTTAACTTCTTTGAACGGTATGTGAAGAACTACGGTATCGCCATAATACTTCTTACGGTGGTTATAAAACTTCTGTTCCATCCACTTACAAAACACAGCCTTAAATCAATGCGCAAGATGCAGGAGATACAACCCCAGATGCTTGCCATAAGGGAAAGATATAAAAACGACCGTGAGCGTATGAACAAGGAGCTCTATGAGCTATACAAGCGCTACAGGATAAACCCCCTGAGCGGGTGTCTGCCCATACTTTTACAGCTACCCGTGTTTGTGGGGCTGTATGAGGTGCTCTCTGTTGCCATAGAGTTAAGGCATGCACCCTTTGTGCTCTGGATACAGGACCTTTCAGCAAAAGACCCCTATTACATAACCCCTGTGCTCATGGGTGTGAGCATGTTCATCCAGCAGAAGATGACACCAACCACTATGGATCCCACACAGGCAAAGATAATGCTCATAATGCCAGTGATACTTACCTTTGTTTTCATGTCATTTCCTTCGGGGCTTGTGCTCTACTGGCTTGTAAATAACATTCTCTCCATAGCCCAGCAGTATCAGCTCTACAAGGAGACGGGCAAAGCCAGGGCCCGAAAAGCTCTATGAGCCAGAAGGACACAATAGTTGCCATTTCCACCCCTTTGGGTGAAGGGGCCATAGGGGTGGTAAGGCTTTCGGGCAGGGATGCCCTGTCCATAGGCAGGGGGCTTTTCAGCCCTGCAAACACAAAGGCCAGGTACACCCCCCAGAGGCTTTATTACGGCACCATAAGGGATACCACGGGCAGACCAATAGACGATGGATACATGGTCTACATGAAGGCACCACGCTCCTTTACAGGAGAGGATGTGGTGGAACTCTACGCCCATGGAAGCATGATGGTGCTGGAAAAGATTGTGGAGACCGCTGTCCATCTGGGTGCAAGACCTGCGGAACCAGGGGAATTCACAAAGAGGGCATTTCTTAACGGAAAGATAGACCTTCTGCAGGCAGAGGCGGTAATAGACCTTATAAGGGCAAAGACAGAGAGGGCCCTGCAGAGTGCAAGGGGAAGGCTTGAGGGAAGGCTTTCTGCACGCATAGACGCAATAAAAAACACCATCATGGAGCTTACTGCAGTGCTTGAGGCAGAACTGGACTTTGCAGAGGACGAGATAGAGGCTCTTTCCACAGAGGAGCTCTTAAGAAGGCTTTCCACGATAGAGGCAGAGCTTGACACCCTTATTGCAGGCTTCAAAGAGGGCCATGCACTTACAGAGGGGGTGAGTGTGGTTATTCTGGGCAGTCCCAATGTGGGAAAATCCACCCTCCTTAACCTCATACTCAGACAGGAGCGTGCCATAGTAACCCCACAGCCAGGAACCACAAGGGATGTTATAGAAGAGGTGGTCTCCATAAAGGGTATACCCGTAAGGCTTGTGGATACTGCAGGCTTGCGCCAGACCCAGGACCCCATAGAGTCCATCGGTATAGACAGGGCAAAGAAGCGGGCAGAAAGGGCAGAGCTGGTGCTGTTCGTTGTGGATGCATCCACATCTGTAGAAGAGCTTAAGGGAGAGCTTTCCAGCCTTCTAACACTCAGAGAGGAACTCAAGGAGAAGGACTTTATAGTTGTGGCAAACAAGATGGACATTGTTACCCGCAGAGAGGAGACCACACAAACCCTTAAAGACCTCTTCAGCGGGTTCAGGCTGGTCTTCATATCTGCAAAGACCGCAGAGGGGCTTTCAGCCCTTGAGGATGCCATCTACAGGGAGATATGTGCGGACAGGGAGTCAACAGAACCTGCAGAGCTTATTGTGTCGGTAAGACACAGGGAGACCCTTAAAAGGTGTGTTGAGGGACTTAAAAGGGTAAGGGAGTGTGTAAAAAGGAAAGAGCCAAGGGAGATTGTGTGCACAGAGCTTCGCTGGGCACTTTCAGCCCTCGATGAGCTCACAGGCCAGACCACCACAGAGGACATTCTCCACAGAATCTTCAGCACCTTCTGTATAGGTAAATAACCAGAGGAGGATTACATCTGCACGGTAATCTTTGAGAGGTCTGCTATCTCTATATATAGAGAGCGCACAAAGTTTAAAAGAGAGAGTCTGTTTTCCCTTATCCTCTCATCCTCTGCCATAACCTTTACCCCATCGAAGAATCTATCCACACTTTCCTTTATACCTGCAAGGCATGAAAAGAGCTCCCTGTAGTTGCCCTCTTCAGAGAGTTTTTTGAGCACGGGCCTTAGCTGGTCTGCCCTGCTGAAGAGTTCCCTTTCAGGCCCCTCTCTAAAAAGGGTTTCATCTGGCATGGTCTGCGGGCTTATACCCTTAAGTATATTTGACACCCTCTTGAAGGCAGTAATGAGCCCTGCAAAGTCGGGGTGTGTTTTGAACTCCTCGAGTGCCTTTATCCTTTCTATGGTGTCCACCATATCGAACCAGGGGGTTGAAAGCACAGCGTCCACGGAGTCATGGGAGAGCCCCTGTGAGAGAAGCCTCTGGCGGAGGCGTTCCCTGAAGAATTCAAGCACCGCTGTTATGGTTCTTTCTTTTTTGAAGGATAGTTTTTCTTCAAGAAGCTCTGCACTCTTTTTTACCAGCACATCAAGCCCTATTCTGTAGCCCTTCTCGAGCACTATGGCAATTATGGCCAGGGCATGGCGTCTGAGCCCGTAGGGGTCCTGTGTGCCCGTGGGCTCAACACCCACCGCAAAACAGCCCACTACGGTATCGAGCCTGTCTGCAATACCCACAATACTTGCCACATGGGTTGAGGGAAGCCTGTCTCCTGCATGCTGTGGAAGGTAGTGTTCGTATATGGCGTTGTATACAGGGGGTGCCTCTCCGTGAAGGCGGGCGTATTCCCTGCCCATTATGCCCTGAAGAGCTGGAAACTCACCCACCATGCCACTTGTAAGGTCACTCTTTGCAAGCATGGACGCCCTGCCCGTGACAATGTAGTTCAGCTGTTTTTCAGAGAATCCCCTTCCCTTCAGCACCGCGGGGTTGAACCTTTCGGTAAGAAACTCCTCCACAGGGGGTCTTTCCCCTGGAGGTTCTGCCACACCCAGGCTTTCTGCCAGAAAGAGGGCAAGGCGGGTGAACCTTTCCACCTTCTGGTAGGATGTGCCAAGTCTTGCCTGAAAGACCACACCCTTAAGCTCTTCCACCCTCTCTATGGGGCTTATCTTTTTATCCTTTTCAAAATAGAACCGTGCATCGTTAAGCCTTGCCCTGAGGACCCGCTCGTTACCCCTCCTTATGGTATCTATATCTCCAGGGGTGTTTGCAACGGTTATAAAGGCTGGCAGAAGCCTTCCATTCGGGCTTTTAAGGCCGAAGTATCTCTGGTGTTCACGCATGGCATTTATGACCACCTCTTCTGGCATGGAGAGAAACCCCTCATCGAATCTTCCCATTATAACCACGGGATATTCCACAAGACCTGCCACCTCGTCCAGAAGAGAAGGGTCTTCGATGAGCACACCACCTGCCTTTTGGGCAAGCTCTCTCATCTGTTTGAGTATCATCTCCTTTCGTCTTTCAGGGGAGACCACCACAAACCTCTTTTCGAGCTCCTCTATGTAGGTTTTTGCGCAGTCCACGCTGAATTCCTCAGGTGCCATGAACCTGTGTCCCCTGGTTGTGTTTGAGGAACGCACGGGTCCGAAGGAAAACTCCACCACCTTTCCGCCATATACTGCAAGTAGCCAGTGCAGGGGGCGTGGATATGTTATGGTGAGGTCTTTCCACCGCATGGTCTTTGGAAAGGAAAGCGAGCATACCACATCTGAAAGAATCTCAGGAAGAATCGTTTCAGTGGGTCTGCCCTTGATTTCCTTTATGCCGTATATGTATTCGCCCTTCGGGGTTTCCACCACCTTGAGGTCCTTTTCTTTAAGTCCCTGTGAGCGCATAAAGCCCTCAAGTGCCTTTGAGGGTTTTCCATCTGCTCTGTAGGCACTCCTTTTTGCAGGCCCTTTGAGCTCCACCGTTCTGTCGGGCTCCTTTTCTGCGAGTCCTTCCACAACTGCGGTAAGCCTTCTCGGGGTTGCAAGGGTGTAGATGCGGGCAAACTCCAGGCTGTGGGCCCTGAGTGCTTTTTTAAGAAGCTCCTCAAGCCCTCTTCTGCCCACATCTATGAAGCCAGCGGGAAGCTCCTCAGAGCCTATCTCTAACAGAAGTTCCTTGGCCATTGCAGGATATAACAATTTACCAGAACGCAGGGGTTTTTCAAGCAAAACTTTCTTCAGCCCATATCTCCCAGGGCGTACTGGACAAGTGCGGGTGCAACGATACCCATGGTTTCTCCCCTGAGGACCCTGGGTCCACACCTTACCGCCACATAGCCCATGCTTTCTGCAAGTGTTACCTCTTCGTGGGAAAACCCGCCCTCAGGGCCAACCACAAGGGTTACAGCCCTCACTGGCTGGCTCAGTGTGGCCTTAAGGGGTGTTTTTGCCCTTTCATGAAATATGAGTTTCAGGGGGGCAGAACCACCCGCAATGAGGGCATCTCTGAACCCCTCTATGAGTATCTCGGGCATACAGGCCCTGCGGGATTGCTTGAGACCCTCTATGGAGACCCTCTTAAGCCTTTCCCTCATGCGTCCCCTTTTTTCTTCTGGAAGCACAGGGACAGTCCTTTCTGTTGTAAAGAGCACTATTCTTTTTACCCCCAGCTCTGTTGCCTTCTGCACCACAAGGGCGTTTTTATCTCCCTTGAGGAGGGCCTGCAGGAGGGTTATCTCAAGGGGACTTTCAGTGGTATCTTCAACCTCCTCTTCGAGCACCACGCGGGCAGAAGAGCGTGTGAGCTCCTCTATGGTGCCTGCAAACACCCTGCCACTGCCATCGAACACACATACCCTCTCACCCTCTTTAAGCCGTAGTACTGTTTTTAAGTGTCTGAGTTCCTCTGCCTCTATGGTTGCGATACCACGAGCCCTGTCTATAAAGGGGGTGAAGAATCTTCTCAAGGTTTTTTCATCACAACTGCGACCCATTCTTTAAGTGCAAACCTCCTTACAGGTGAAACCGAAAGAGAGGAAAACCCTCTGACAATCTCTTCCACATCTTCCCTGAGAAGCCCTGAGAGCACAAGATGGCCTCCCTTTTTTGTTCTGCACACAAGCCCTTCTGACAGGGAAAGGAGCACATCCTTTATTATATTTGCAACCACAAGGGAAAAGCTACCCCTTATCTGCGGTAGGGGTTTTGCGGTAATCCTCAGGGGGGTTTTGTTTTTTCTTGCGTTTTTTCGGGCAACCCTGAGGGCAAGCTCATCTATGTCTGTTGCGACCACCCTGTGTGCACCCAGTTTTTTCGCACATATTGCCAGTATGCCAGAGCCTGTGCCCACATCGAGCACAGAAGGGTTCTCCTTCTGTGCAGAAGAAAACAGCCACACCATGGCCTTAAGTGCAAGCCTTGTTGAGGGATGGGTGCCTGTGCCAAAGGCCATGGAGGGTTCTATCTCCACGGGTATGTAGCCCGGGGGTATATGTGCTCTGGTAAGGCTCTGGCAGATAAAAAGGGGCTTTATCCTTACGGGTTTTACAAACCTCTTCCACTCTTCAAGCCAGTTTTTATCCCTGAAGGGTCTTATCTTAACGGTCCAGCCTATAAGGGAGAGTCTGTGTTTAAGCTTCTCAAGGCTGGCTTTTTCTGCGGGTTTTAAGAACGCACGAAGTCTACCATTCTGGGTTTCCTCCACACCCGGGCTACCTGCTTCTATGAGAATAAGAGAGGCAAGCTCAGCGGTTGCCTTACTGCCCGTTGCAGAGAGCTCAAGCCAGTCAATCTGCATGGTCCTTGCTACCTGTGGGGGCGCAGGGGTCTTCGGTGTGGAGGTGCATGTTTTCTTAAAAGTGGAGGTACTCTACCGGGTCTTCTTTTAAATTTCTTAAGCCTTTTGAGCTTCTTTATAAGCTCTCTGTGTCTCTTTATGTGGAACTTAAGAATGCGTTTTTTAATGTGTGGTGGTATGATGAAGGGCTTTCCTGGGGGAAGTTTAGGAACAACCCTTATCATCCAGCCCTGTTTGAGCCACACGACTTCTGGAAATCTTTTATCCAGGTGTCGAACAAAGCCACGCCCCTCGTTGAGGGCAACAAGGGTATGGCCATCTTCTATCCATATAAAGAGGTCGCTTCCCTTAACACCCGCCACAGATGTGGGGGTCTCAAAGCTCATCTCAGAGTCTTCTCCAAAAAGACCATTCAGGATGCCCCTCACACCACCCTTGAGGAGCTTGAAAAACGAGCGGTTTACCCTGTTCTCCTCGCTGTAGAGAAAGTCCACGACCTTTAAGGTGCTGTTTTCTCCAATCCTGATTGCAGAGCCATCCCTGAGCTCTATGGTTACGGTGCCTGCAGGCCCTGTCTCTATGGTATCCTCTATGTAAATCTCGGTGCCCTCTTCCACAGAATAGGGCCTTTCCTCTTCAGGCTGTATGACGGTTACCCTTCCAGAGACCTCTGTTACCCAGCCCACAGGCTCATCCACAGAAAACACCCTCAGTGGCAGTGCCAGAAGAAGGAAAACAAGTGTGTATAGTACTCTACCGCCCCTCATGGCTCCACCACGGTTACCCCTGGAGGGGGTGTGTATTGAAAGAGAGATTCATCGAGCACAGGGTTTAACACCACATTGCGAAAACTTATCGAGGTGGTTCTGCCGAAACTATCCTTAAGTTCAATCTTTACCACGAAAAACTCTTTACTGTCAACAAACAGGATGAGTTTTTCTATCTCTGGCAACTGCTGTTTCGGGCTCAGCCTGAGTGCTATGGTGCCATTTGTTTTACCCTGGTATTGCACGGAGAACTCCTTTTTTATGTTTCTCAGGGCTCCTATAAGCCTTACAACCATTGCGGGTATACCTCTCTGTGCGGTGCTCTTTATGACCTGGGAGAGGTCAGGCTGGTATATCCACAGGGTTTTTCCATCACTTATGACCTCCTCACCGGGTGGGCTGAGTATCAGCCAGCGGAACCTGTTGGGGCTTTTAAAGAAGACCCTTCCCTGTGCCAGGGTCTTTTTCTTTATGGCAGGGTGTTCGCTTTCCTGGAAGAACTCTGCAGAAAGGCTCTTAACGGTGGAATACTTGCGGGCAAGCTCCTTAAGCACTGTTTCGAGCTTTTCTGCCCTGGCTGTTACAGCCACACCCAAGAGGACACACAGAAGAATATAGAGGATTGTCCCTTTTTTCCTCATCATTCCTCGAGCCGTTTTCTGAGCACCTCACGGGGGCGACTTCCCTGCTGTGGGCCAACTATGCCCTCTTCTTCCATCTTCTCTATTATGCGGGCTGCGGTATTGTAGCCCACCCTGAGCCTTCTCTGTATGTATGAGGTGGAAATCATCTCCATCTCCATTGCAAGTTTTACTGCCTCGTTGTATCTTTTCAGGAACTCCTCGCCCAGTTCCTCCTCTTCCTCTATCTTCTTTACGGTCTTTTTTATGAGGACATCCTCGTAGGCGGGTTTTTCCTGTTTTTTGAGAAAGTCTGTAACCTTTTTTATCTCTCTTTCGGAGACAAACACCCCGTGGATTCGATGGAGTTTTGGCGAGCCAGGTGGCAGAAAGAGCATGTCTCCCTCACCGAGGAGTGTCTCTGCTCCAGAGGTATCCAGTATGGTGCGTGAGTCTGTCTTTGATGGCACCTGGAAGGATATCCTTGCAGGGAAGTTGCTCTTTATAAGCCCTGTTATGACATCCACCGAGGGTCTCTGGGTGGCAACTATAAGGTGTATGCCAGATGCCCTTGCCATCTGTGAAAGCCTTACAAGGGAGTCCTCCACCTCTTTTCCCGAGGTCATCATCAGGTCTGCAAGCTCGTCTATGACAACCACAATATAGGGAAGCCTCTTTTCTTCAGTGTTTTTATCTTTCTCTATAAGCTCATTGTAGCTATCAATATTTCTTGTTCCCCTCTGTGTCATAAGGCTGTATCTTCGCTCCATCTCAGAGACCATGCCTTTCAGTATCACGCTTGCCCTCTTTGGGCTTGTTACCACAGGGGTTAGAAGATGTGGTATGCCCTCGTAGGAGGAGAGCTCGAGCATCTTCGGGTCTATAAGGAGCAGTCTCACATCCTCTGGGGTTGCCTTGTAGAGTATGCTCAGTATCATTGCATTTACGGACACACTTTTACCTGCCCCTGTGGAGCCTGCTATAAGA
>JALUQR010000127.1 GCA_027017505.1 bacterium | reverse complement strand
CTCTATGTGCTTGTCGTTTATCTTGACACCCTGCAGCCTGTAGACCTCCTGCACCTCATCCACGAGGTATTTTGCAAGCTCTTTTACTCCAAGAATCCTCAATATATCGTGGGGGTTTGCAGAGCCATCCATAAGTGGTTCACCTGCCCTCACGCGGTCTCCCTCTCTTACGCTTATGTGTTTGCCCTTGGGTATGAGGTATTCCTTTGGCTCGCCCACATCGGGTGTTATTATCACCTTTCTCTTACCCTTTGTATCCTTACCGAAGGAGACAACCCCGTCTATCTCGCTTATTATGGCGCATTCCTTTGGTTTTCTTGCCTCAAACAGCTCTGCGACCCTGGGCAGTCCTCCTGTAATGTCCTTGGTCTTTGTGGTCTCCCTGGGTATCTTTGCTATTATGTCTCCTGCCTTCACGAAGTCTCCCTCGTTAACCGTTATGATGGCACCCACTGGCAGTATGTATCTTGCGGGCATCTGTGTGCCGGGTATCTTGAGGGTTCTGCCCTCCTCGTCCTTTATGGACACACGGGGTCTCATATCGGTCTCGCGGTAGTGCACGATGACCCTGCTTGCAAGTCCTGTGGCCTCGTCTATCTGCTCGCGCATGGTCTTACCTTCCTCTATATCGCCAAACTTCACCGTGCCGTCCACATCCGTCAGTATGGGTGTTGTGTAGGGGTCCCACTCTGCGAGTATATCGCCTGGTTTCACCTTATCGCCCTCTTTGACCTTAAGCCTTGCACCGTATATAACCGGGTTCTTCTCTCTTTCCCTTCCCTGCTCGTCCACAATCGAGAGCTCTCCGTTGCGTGTCATGACTATGCATTCACCCCTTGAGTTTATCGCTGTGTGGAGGTTTACGAACCTCACAATACCCTCGTGGCGTGCCTCAAGGGTGGTCTGTTCTGCCCTTCTGCTTGCAGTGCCTCCTATGTGGAAGGTTCTCATGGTGAGCTGTGTGCCTGGCTCTCCTATGGACTGGGCTGCTATAACACCCACTGCCTCGCCAAGCTCCACCATCTTACCCCTTGCGAGGTCTCTTCCGTAGCACTTTGCGCATATACCGTTGGCACTTCTACAGGTGAGCACGCTTCTTATCTTCACCTTATCCACGCCTGCCTCTTCTATCTTCCTGACCCCTTCCTCGTCTATCTCCTCGTTGGCCCTTACCAGAACCTCGCCCGTGAAGGGGTCCACCACATCCTCAAGGGCAACCCTTCCGAGCAGTCGTTCCCCTATGGGTTCTATTATCTCACCGCCCTCAACAAGTGAGGATATGTATATACCGTCAAGGGTTCCGCAGTCCTCCTCCACTATGACCACATCCTGTGCGACATCAACGAGCCTTCTTGTAAGATACCCCGAGTTCGCTGTCTTGAGGGCGGTGTCTGCAAGACCCTTTCTTGCACCATGGGTTGATATGAAGTACTGTAGCACCGTGAGACCCTCGCGGAAGTTTGCGGTAATTGGGGTCTCTATTATCTCTCCGGAGGGTTTTGCCATAAGCCCCCTCATGCCCGCAAGCTGGCGTATCTGCTGGGCAGAGCCACGGGCACCTGAGTCTGCCATCATGAATATGGAGTTAAAGCTCGGCACCCTGCGCTCGTTGCCGTCCTTATCCTTTATAACATCCACACCGAGCTCCTTGAGCATCTCCTCTGCAACCTCTTCTGTTGCCTGTGCCCATATGTCTATGACCTTGTTGTATCTTTCGCCATCGGTTATGAGTCCCTCGTTGTACTGGTTCTGTATCTCCTTTACCTCCTCGTAGGCCTTCTTTATGATTTCCTCTTTCTTTGCGGGTATCTTCAGGTCATCCACGCATATGGATATACCTGCCCTTGTGGCGTACTCATAGCCCATGTCCTTGAGCTTGTCTGCAAGTATTACCGTCTGTTTGTTGCCTGCCTTTCTGTAGCATATGTCAATGAGGCGGGCAAGCTGTTTTTTGTCCATCACCTTGTTTATCTCTTCGAAGTCTATAACATCCGGCACTATCTCCCTCAGCAGTACCCTGCCTATGGTGGTATCCACGAGCTCTCCGTTGACCTTGACCTTCACCCTTGCCTGCAGATGCACCTGGCCTGCCTCGTAGGCTGCCCTGGCCTCATCAAAGGACGAGAACACCTTGCCCTCGCCCTTTACACCGTATCTTTCCCTTGTAAGGTAATACAGCCCGAGCACTATGTCCTGTGTGGGCACTATTATGGGCTTTCCATGGGCAGGCGAGAGTATGTTGTTTGTGGACATCATGAGCACCCTTGCCTCTGTCTGTGCCTCTATGGAAAGTGGCACATGGACTGCCATCTGGTCTCCATCGAAGTCTGCGTTGAATGCGGTACACACAAGCGGGTTCAGCTGTATGGCCTTACCCTCTATGAGAAGTGGCTCGAATGCCTGTATGCCAAGTCTGTGCAGTGTGGGTGCACGGTTAAGAAGAATGGGATGCTCCTTTATTACCTCTTCGAGCACATCCCACACCTCGGGTCTTTCCTTCTCGAGCATCTTCTTGGCACTCTTTATGGTGGTTGCATAGCCCTTTTCCTCGAGCTTCTGGTATATGAAGGGCTTGAAGAGCTCAAGGGCCATCTTCTTTGGAAGCCCGCACTGATGCAATCTCAGCCTTGGCCCTATAACTATAACCGAACGGCCAGAGTAATCCACCCTTTTACCAAGAAGGTTCTGCCTGAACCTGCCACCCTTGCCCTTTATCATATCGCTGAGAGATTTAAGTGGCCTGCGGTTCTGTCCTGTTATGACCCTGCCCCTTCTGCCGTTATCGAAAAGAGCATCCACCGCCTCCTGGAGCATTCGTTTTTCGTTTCTTATGATTATCTCGGGGGCGTTCATCTCAAGAAGCTTCTTAAGCCTGTTATTTCGGTTTATAACCCTGCGGTAGAGGTCATTGAGGTCGCTTGTTGCAAACCTTCCACCATCAAGGGGCACAAGGGGTCTCAGGTCTGGTGGCAGAACTGGTATGACCTCCATTATCATCCACTCGGGCTTGTTGCCAGAATGGAGGAATGCCTCCACCACCTTGAGCCTCTTTGTGAGCCTCTTTTTGCGGGCATCCGAGGTGGTCTTGAGCATCTCCTCGCGAAGCTGTTTTGAGAGTTCCGCAAGGTTACACCTTCTTAGCATCTCCCTTATGGCCTCTGCACCCATGCCCGCAACAAAGGAATCAGGCCCGTATCTGTCAACCATCTCGCGGTACTTGTTCTCTGTAAGAAGTTCGCCTTCTTTGAGTTCCGTATCCTTTGGGTCTATGACTATGTAGTTCTCGTAGTAGAGAACCTTCTCCACCTCTTTAAGGGTCATGTCAAGAAGGGCACCTATCCTTGATGGCAGGCTTCTTACAAACCATATGTGTGCGACAGGGGTTGCAAGCTCTATGTGTCCCATCCTCTCTCTTCTTACCTTTGATGGAATCACCTCCACCCCGCACTTTTCGCACACCACACCCCTGTGTTTCATGCGCTTGTACTTTCCGCAGTTACACTCGAAGTCCTTTACAGGGCCGAATATCTTTGCACAGAAAAGACCATCCCTTTCGGGCTTGAATGTACGGTAGTTAATGGTCTCTGGCTTTTTGACCTCTCCGTGGCTCCACTCCCTTATCTGCTCCGGAGAGGCTATGCTTATCCTTATGGCATCAAAGTCAGAGGGTCTTTTCTGTTTTTCAAATAGCGCCATAAGGCTTTCCAC
>JALUQR010000126.1 GCA_027017505.1 bacterium | reverse complement strand
ATAATATCCATTGTGCCTGTATTCATGGTGTTCGTTGCAATACCCTTTGGAGAGGCGGTTACCATACCTTTTATAAATAAGGAGGTAACCCTGTATGTGGCGGACATGAATGTGGGGCTTCTTTACATACTGGCAATCTCAGGAGTGGTGGTATACGGAATAATACTGGGTGGATGGGCATCCAACAGCAAATACGCACTGCTTGGAGGGCTCAGGTCTTCCGCACAGATGATAAGCTACGAGGTCGCCCTTACCTTCGCATGCATAGGAGTGGTGATGCTTGCAAGCTCGCTCAATCTCATAGAGATAGTGAAGGCACAGGCAGGAGGCATTGCAAACTGGAACATATTCTACCTTCCCGTGGGGCCTGTGTGGTTCGCTGTATTCTTTGTCGCAGGACTTGCGGAAATAAACCGCATACCATTTGACCTGCCAGAGGATGAGGGAACCCTCGCTGCAGGCTTCCATGTGGAATACAGTGGCCTGAGGTTTGCCTACTTCATGCTCGCAGAATATGTTGCAATGGTATCTATGAGTGTGCTCTCTGTGATACTGTTTTTCGGCGGATGGGATGACCCAACAGGGCTTGGAATACTGCCACCTGTGGTGTGGTTCCTCCTGAAGGTGGGATTTTTCATATATCTGTTTATGTGGATAAGGTTCACACTGCCAAGATACCGCTATGACCAGCTCATGACAATAGGATGGAAGATTCTCATACCCATTGCAATGGTAAATATACTCGTTACGGGGTGGATGATTATATGAAGGAGAAGAAAAAAGAAGGCGTGCTGGATATTCTAAAGAAGGCCCTCTTTGTGGACATACTGAAGGGGCTTTCTGTGACGGTAAGGTACAATGTGTCAAGGTCTGTAACCATAAGGTATCCTGACGAGGAAAAGTGGATACCCTACCGCAGGTTTCGTGGCGCCCATACGCTGAACAGGGACGAACAGGGCAGGGAGCTGTGTGTGGCATGTGAACTCTGTGTAAAGGTGTGCCCCACAAAGTGCATAACCGTGGTTCCAGAAGAGGATGACACAGGCAGGGGTATCTCCGACAGGGTTGCAAAGATATGGAAGGTTGACCTTGTAAGATGCCTTTTCTGCGGTTACTGCGAGGACGCCTGCCCCACCACAGCAATAAGACTTGGCAGAGACTACGAACTCGCATGCTACAGCAGAGAGGACGCCATAAGGGATAAGCAGAGATTGCTCAAACCACAGGAGATACCCGAAGGGTTCGAGGGCGGAGTGGTTGTGAGTGCAAGACTTGAAAGAACCAGAGAGGGCATAAGGGTAAAACCCGATATATGGAAACCAAAAGAGAAGGACTGGTGGAAAAAGGTATAGGGTATGTTTGAGCAGTTTCTCTTCATAGTGTTCTCACTTATAGCCATAGGTTCTGCCCTTGCGGTAGTGCTCATGCGCAATCCCGTCTACTGTGCGGTCTCGCTTGTGGTGTGTCTGTTCCAGGTTGCAGGCCTTTTCATGTTGCTTCGTTCCCCGTTTCTTGCCGTGGTCCAGGTCTTCATATATGTGGGTGCGGTTATGGTGCTGTTTCTGTTTGCCATAATGCTTCTGGATATGAGACAGATAGGCTTTGAACGGCTATTTTTCATGCGGGGATGGGTGCCATACGCTCTGATAGCAGGAGTTGCGGTGGAGTTCCTTGCAGTCATATACGGCGGAAAAATAGACAGCCTTATGAGAACAGACACAACAAGCATAATAGATGTGAAGACCTTTGGAAGGGTGCTCTTTACAGAGTATCTCCTTCCATTTGAGATAGTGTCAATACTGCTACTCGTTGCAATGGTTGCTGCAATAGTAATGGTTAAAAGGAGTAAGGGCTGATGGTGCCATTGAGCTGGTACATAGGTGTTGGCTCTCTGCTCTTTCTTATAGGTGTTGCAGGGGTTCTCTTCCGCAGGAACATAATAGTGGTTCTTATGAGTATAGAGCTCATGCTCAACTCTGTGAACATAAACCTTGTTGCATTCTCGCAGTACATGGAGGATTTGAGAGGACAGATATTCGCCATATTCACCATAACGGTTGCAGCCTGTGAGGTTGCAGTTGCCCTGGGTATACTGATAGCGCTTGTAAAGAGCCGTGATGTGCACAATACCGATGAGATAGACACCATGAAGGGGTAAAAATGAGCTGGACCGAATTCTACAACGACCATCTGTTAAGCATTATCATCTTTCTACCGCTTGCAGGAGCGGTGGCACTTCTGTTCATGAAGAATGAAAGACTTATAAGGTGGTGGACGCTTGCCTTCATGGTTTTAGACTTCATGCTCACCGCCTGCCTGGTTCTTAAGTTTGACTCCTCCACCCACAGGATGCAGTTTGTTGAACGCTACAGCTGGATAGAGCGTTTTAACATAGAGTACTACCTTGGCGTTGATGGCATAAGTGTGCTCTTTGTGTTTCTTACAGGGCTTGTGGGCTGGATATGTGTGCTTGCCTCATGGACAGCCATAGAGAAAAAGGTGAAGGAATTCATGATATCCCTTCTTGTGATGCAGACCGCAATGCTCGGGGTGTTCTGCTCTCTGGACTTCTTTCTGTTCTATGTCTTCTGGGAGGCCATGCTCATACCCATGTACCTCATAATAGGTGTGTGGGGTGGTGGCAACAGGATATACTCGGCCGTGAAGTTCTTCCTCTACACCCTTGCGGGAAGCATACTCATGCTTGTGGGAATAATAGTGCTTTACTTCAAGGCAGGTGGCAGTTTCGACATACCCTATCTCATGGAGCAGAGGTACGAGTTCGGGCTACAGGTGTTTCTGTTTGTGCTCTTCTTTGTAGCCTTTGCCATAAAGGTTCCCATGTTTCCATTCCACACATGGCTACCAGACGCTCATGTGGACGCCCCGACCGCAGGAAGCATCATACTTGCAGGGGTGCTCCTTAAGATGGGTACATACGGGTTTTTGAGATTCTCCTTTCCCATGTTACCAGATGCATCGCTGTTTTTTGCAAAACCAGTGATAGTGCTCTCCATTATAGCCATAATATACGGTGGCTTCCTGGCACTGGCACAGGAGGACATGAAAAAACTCATAGCCTATTCAAGTGTAAGCCACATGGGTTTTGTAACCCTGGGGCTGTTTCTGTTCAACAAAAACGGCATAGAGGGTGGCATTTTGCAGATGTTCAACCATGGTATCACAACAAGTGCACTCTTTCTGTGCGTGGGAATAATATACGAGAGAACACACACAAGGCTACTCAAGCACTACGGCTGGGTGGCAAAGCTTCTGCCCTGGTATGCGGTGTTTCTGTTTATATTCTCCCTTGCGTCACTCGGTTTTCCAGGTACAAACGGGTTTATAGGGGAGTTCCTGATACTGCTCGGTGCGTATAAGGAGTACAAGCTGTATATTGTGTTCCTCATTGTGGGTATCATCGTTGGAGCCTCTTACATGCTGTGGATGTACCAGAGGGTAAGCTTTGGCAAACACCATCCAGAGAGTGGACACGATATAAAAGATGTGAACCTGCGAGAGGTGGTTGCAATGGTTGCCTTCCTGGTGTTTGTATTCTGGGTGGGATTTCATCCTGTTGACTTTCTCAACATAATAGATGATTCGGTGGCACACCTCATATCACAGGTTAAGGGAGGTGTGGCTGGCACGGAGGTGGCGGTGGCAGAGATTGCCCATTAAATCAGTGGAGGGCCTTTGAATTCATGGTTCCAGGTATTAAGGACATACTGATTATAC